>JAAFJZ010000220.1 GCA_013298205.1 Cytophagales bacterium | reverse complement strand
TTTAGTTACATAATCTCTGGCACCCATTTTTACAAGTTCTAAAATTACATTTACATCGTCTTGACCTGAAAGAAATATTATTTTTGTTTTAACGACTTTTGCGCGAATTTTATTGTAAACTTCGATTCCTGTCATTTTTCCAGTTTGTTGTGGGTCGAGAATGTAATCTAAAATTACGACATCAGGATGAGAGTCAATTTCGTTTAAGCAGTTTTCTCCTGACGAAAATCCTCTGATTACATAATTCTTGTTTTTTTCAAAATTTTTAAGAATTAGGTTTAGAAAAAATGAATCGTCTTCAACAACATAAATTAGAAACTTATTCACTTTTTAAACTCTTTGGTGGTTTAATTCTTTTTCTAAATGTATGCTTACTAAACGACAGTTTTCAAAAATTTCTAAAGATAGTGATCTAATTAAATCTTTGTGAGAATGCTTTTTTGCATACGCCTCTACTTTTTTAAGCAGTTCAACAGTAGATTTGCATGCAATGTAATTCATTTGAGATTTCAAAGTATGAGCTGCTAATGCTAGCTTTTCCCATTTTTCTTCGATTAAATATTGGTTCATCTGCCGAACTTCGGCAATAATATTTTTCTTTAGTATAGATAAAACTTCGGTTGCTATGGATTTATCACCTTTAAATAAATCATAAATATGTGTAAAATCTGGAGTATTCATGATTTATTAATTTTTAAATAAATGTCGAATATAAATGTTTACAAATTTAGTTTATTTTTGAATTTAAATGCAATCAAATATTGTTTTTTCTTGAAAAAATTATTTCAATAAAAAAAACGCAAAAGATTGTATATAAAGTAAGTATTAAAAATCTAATGAATATAAATTGATTAAAGTACTTTTGACTAAAGTAAAAGATTGCAACACTCAAAAGAATTAAAAACATAATTTTAACTATTTTATATGGTACAAAATAATACCTTTGACCTAACAAATAACTGGTAAAAGCCATACTACAATAACAAATCAAAGTAGCCCAAGCCGCTCCATGAATACCTAATTTGGGAATTAAAATCCAATTTGCAATCAAAGTGATTAACATTCCACCAATGCTAATGTACATGCCCATATAAGTTTTGTTACTAAGTTTATACCAAATTGAAAGGTTATAATATATGCCTAAAAACAAATTGGCAACTAGTAAAATTGGTACGACATGAATTCCTTTTCTAAAATCTGTCTTAATAAGTAAATACTGTAAATAATCTAAATTTAGACTTACAGCTAAAAATATAATTGTACAAACAGCTACAAATCCTAACATAATTTTGGCATACAAATCTGGAGCATTTTTATCTTTTGCTTTAGCAAAAAAGAATGGTTCTGCAGCAAATCGAAAAGCTTGAATGGCTAAAGACATAAAAATCGACAATTTATAACAAGAGCCATAAACGCCTACAGCCCAAAGACTTGATTTCCCGTTGTAGAAATTATTTGGCAAAAGCTCTTTAAGTAAAATTCTATCTATTACTTCGTTTACCATTCCTGCTAAGCCCATTACCATAAGCGGAGCAGCGTATTTAAGATATTTCTGAAATGATTCTTTATTTATTGTAATCGTAAAATTTTTCCAAAATGGCAATGTGAGAAAAAATGTAATTAGGTTTGAAAATAAATTTGATAAAAAAACATATTCTATATTGAAATTAGGGTTGTAAATTGCTTTTAGAAAACCTAGACCTTTTATTTCTACTAAGATTGGCAATGCAAGCAAAAAGAATAAATTGAAAATAACATTTATGTAAATATTTGCTAATTTAATCATGGCAAAACGCATCGGTTTTTCAAGTTTTCTTAGTTTAGCAAAAGGAATAGCTACCAATGAGTCTGACCATAAAATCAATATAGCTATAGGAATAATCATTGGCTTTATTTGATATCCTAAAATTTGATTCAAATTTGGGCTAAATAATAATAAAACTAAAGATAGAACGGATGTGAATATAAGCAAAAAACTTTGAATCTTATTGAAATGATCCTCTTTGGATTCTAAGGAAGAAAACCTGAAAAAAGTGGTTTCCATACCAAAAACATAGACTACATTTAAAAAAGCTAAATATGCGTATATTTCTGTAATTATTCCATATTCTTCTGGTATAAATATGGATGTATAAAATGGAACAAGTAGGTAATTAACAAAACGACCTAATATACTACTAAGACCATAAACAATCGTTTGAGAGGCTAATTTTTTTAAAATTCCAGGCATAAAATAGATTGAAAACCGATATTTTAGAATCTATTTGCCTTTAAAAACAGGTTTTCTTTTTTCTAAAAATGCTTTTATCCCTTCTTTAAAATCTTCAGTTTTACAGCATTGTAAAAAAGCATTAGATTCTGTTTGATAACCATCTTCTTCATATTCATAAAAAGAATTAACCGATTCTACTATGCATCCCAAAGAAATTTTAGATTTGGTAATAATGTTTTCTATCAATTCAGTAGCTTCTTGTAAGAGGGTTTCCTTAGAACATACTCTGTTTACCAGCCCATAATTATAAGCAGTTTGCGCATCAATGGGCTTGCCAGTAAACATCATTTCTAAAGCTCTGCATCTTCCAATGGCTCTAGTAAGTCTTTGTGTGCCACCAAATGCGGGAATAATGCCAAGATTAACTTCAGGAAGACCAAGTTTTGACTCTTGAGTACAAAAACGAATATGACAAGACATTCCTAATTCTAAACCACCACCTAATGCAAAACCATCTATTGCTGCTATTATAGGTTTACTTGATTTTTCAATCATATTAAAAACCTCTTGACCAAATTCAGAGTATTTCCTAGCATTAATATCCCCAATTTTTAGCATTTCTTCTATGTCAGCACCAGCTGCAAAAGCTTTCCCACCATTTCCTAGAAATATTGCCCCTGAAATTGTATTATCCATATACAATTTCCTTATCGCTACTTTTATTTCGCTGAGCATTTCTTGATTTAAAGCGTTTAATTTCTCAGGACGATTGAGTGTGATGAATAGTATTTCGCCTTTAGTAGTAACAATAAGATTTTTGTAATCAGACATGATTAGCTCGTTTGACTGGCTTTGAATAGTTTGTTTTTTTCTTCTTTGGATAAACTTTCATAACCTGATTTTGAAATTTTATCTAAAATTTCATCTATTTCATTTTGGCTAGGAATAGAATTCTTAACGGCTATGCTCGCGCTTTGTTTTTCCTTTTTTGTATTTACATAACTAATTTTCATTTTGGGCTTAGGCTTAAATATTTTATCAAAAAAACTTAAAACAAAATAGATTGGTAAGCCCCAATCGTTACCTTTTTTTAGTTGTATGATAAAAATAGCACCCAATAAAGCGCCACCTAAATGAGCTATATTTCCTCCTGCATTTTGTCCTATAGTGCCAATAAATGAAATAAAAATATAAAAGCTTGCGATGTATTTAATTTTTACTGGACCTAAAAATATAAGGTAATAAGAATAATTTGGCAACAAAACAGCTGCAGCTACTACAATAGCATATACGCTGCCCGAAGCTCCAATCAGGCCTAATAAAGGGCTACGTAGCATAAAAAAAGGAATGGTATTGTAAACTAGTAAATATAAAATGCTACCTGATAAACCTCCCCAAAAGTAAATAGCTATTAATCGCTTACTGCCTAGATATTCTGAAATTAAGCTACCAAAATAATACAAAAAAAGCATATTCATTAAAATGTGAAAAATATCAAGGTGAGCAAAAAAGGTTGTGAAAAGTGTCCAAGGTTTTTGTATAAAATTTTCTAAGTTGGCAGGTAAGTATAAGCTTGAATTTATTACCTCTATTGCTAAAGGAAAATCAAAAATATGTGCAGGAACTATTACTAAATTAGCAATAATAAATATGCCTAAATTTATAACAATGAGTTGAACCAAACCATTATCTGATTTTTTAAAAGCGTATTTTATTTCATTTGAAATTGAGTTCATAACTAGTAAAACTTATTTCTTTGTTTGTTCCAATATTTTATTAAAAAAAATCCCCAAATCATGCCCCCAATATGAGCAAAATGAGCGACATTATCACCTTCACTGGCTCTAAAACCTTGATAAAGTTCATATAATCCATAAAAACTTACCAAATATTTAGCTTTAATAGGGAAGGGGATCAGAAAAATAAACATTTCAGTATTTGGAAATAACATACCAAATGCAAGCAAAATGCCAAAAACCGCTCCTGAAGCTCCTACAGTTATATGCTTATTTTTATTATAAAAAGATTTCACCCTTTCTACACTATCCTCAATAAAACTTTTATTATTGGGTGAGTCTGAATAAGCATTAATATAATCTAAATATTTTACGTAAACAGTTCTAGAAGTGTTATTATTTAAAAATTTAGCTAAATTATCTGGAGAAGGTTCTGCAACGTAGGCTATTATTTCCTCTTTAAGTTTATATTGGTCATAATAAACAACTCCTGAATGAATTAATCCCGCACCAATTCCTGTAACCATATAGTAAATTACAAATTTCTTGGTTCCCCAGAATTGCTCTAGTAACGGTCCAAACATAAATAACGCAAACATGTTAGAAAGCAAATGCATTATACTAATGCCTCCATACCCTCCCAAATAAGAATGCAAAAACATGTAGCTTACAAACTGATATGGCTGAAAATAATCTGACATCACAAAATGCAAACCCAAATAATAATTTATATCAATCCCATTACTAAAATATAGCATACATGACAGCGCAAAAATGCCAATGTTAATAATTAATAATTTCGAAACTGCTGGTGGTAGTTGTAATCCGAACATTTGAAGTTAATATTTAGGGTAATTTAAAACTTTAGTTTGATTATAAATTCAAATTAAGCTTTAAAATATCGTAATTCTATTCTTAATGACAAGGTTATAAAAAACTCTTTGTTTTTTAGCTAAAAATTTATTTTTTTTTGAATTTAGGTGTTAAAAACTTTTTTTTAGGTTTATTTGTGTCTTTCAATCACTATTAATTATGAACGTATCATTATCAACCCTAGACTTTATTGTTATTTTTGTTTATGTAATTGTACTTGGGTACATCTGTTTTGGAATAGGTAAAAAAACTACCGAAACCCAAGATATTTTTCTAGGCGGCAGAACTTTAAAATGGCCAAGTATAGGCTTCTCTATTTTTGG
>JAAFJZ010000022.1 GCA_013298205.1 Cytophagales bacterium | reverse complement strand
TACACTCACAATAACACGACTTTGGTTTTCGCCAAAGAAAACTGCATCTCTTCTAGGACCAATAGGCAAAGCAATATCAAAACCTAGATTTTTTGGTAATCCGGATTCTATTAAAGCGATAGACAATCCTCCTTCAGAAAGATCATGTGCAGAGTTGATAAATTTATTCTCAATCAGTTTGCTGATTTTCTTTTGTATCTTAAATTCTTCATCTAAGTTAAAGTCAGGAGCTGGAGACGCTTTTACTTTGTGGTAATTGTACAAATATTCTGAGCTGTTGATGCAATTTTTGCATTCACCGATTAAGAAAATATCATCCCCTTCATTTTGAAAACCCATTGGCATTTTGTTGGCATAATCCTCCAAAAGTCCCAACATACCAATCGTTGGTGTGGGGTAAATTGGGATTTCTTTGCCATCTATTTTGGATTGATTGTAAAAACTTACATTTCCGCCAGTAACTGGGGTTTCAAATTTCAAACAAGCTTTGCTCATCCCTTTTATCGCTTCCACAAACTGCCAATAAACCTCAGGGTTGTAAGGATTACCGAAATTAAGATTATTGGTAATTGCAATTGGAGTTCCTCCCGAACAAACTACATTTCTTGATGCTTCGCTTACTGCAATCTGACATCCTATATTGGGGTCTGCCAAAACATACCTAGAATTGCAATCTACTGTGATAGCAATGGCTTTTTTTGTTCCTTTGATATGAACTACAGCAGCATCTGACGGTTCGTTTGTATTCATATTGGCAGTTCCCACCATGGAATCGTATTGTTGATATATCCATGAACGAGATGCTATATTGGGGCTTGCCAAGAGAAATTTAGTAATTTCAACCAAATCGTCTGGTTCAGCTATTTGATTCATGTTAAATTTTTTAAATTCTTCAAAGTAAGCTGGTTCTTTGTATTCTCTATGATAAACTGGTGCACCGCCACCCAAAACTAAATCTTCTGCTGGTACATTGGCTTCTAAATTTCCATTCAAATAAAATTTCAATCTGTCTCCAGCAGTAACTTCACCAATTTGGGCGCAATTCAAATCCCATTTTTCAAAAATATCTAAGATTTGTTGCTCGAAGCCTTTCTCGATTACCACTAACATTCTTTCTTGAGACTCAGAAAGCAAAAGTTCAAAAGGCTTCATATTTGCTTGTCGCATAGGCACTTTATCGAGCCAAATATTCATTCCATGCTCGCCTTTTGCCGACATTTCAGAAGTAGAGCAGATTATTCCTGCTGCACCCATATCTTGAATTCCTATTACTTTGCCCGTTCCAATTACTTCTAAACTAGCTTCTAATAGCAATTTTTCCATAAATGGATCACCAACTTGTACAGCTGGCAAATCTTTTACCGAATCTTCAGTAATATCTTTTGAAGCAAATGCGGCTCCATGTATTCCGTCTTTTCCTGTAGAAGAACCCACTATAAATACGGGATTCCCTACACCATAAGAAGTTGCTTTTGCCGATTTGCCCACTTCAACGATTCCTGCCGAAAATGCATTAACCAAGGGATTAATGTTGTAGCAGTCGTCAAAATAGAGCTCCCCACCTACAGTAGGTACGCCAAATGCATTTCCATAATCGCCAATTCCTTTTACTACACCTTTAAGGTGCCATTTTGTTTTCTCTAATTCTATATTTCCAAAACGAAGAGAGTTGAGTTGTGCGATTGGCCTAGCTCCCATGGTAAAAATATCCCTATTTATTCCCCCAACACCCGTTGCAGCACCTTGATAGGGTTCCAAAGCAGAGGGGTGATTGTGAGATTCGATTTTAAAGCTACAAGCCAAACCATCTCCAATATCAACCAAACCAGCGTTTTCTTCACCTGCTTTGGCAAGCATACGTGGCGAATCTTTAGGAAGGGTTTTGAGCCAAACGATTGAATTTTTATACGAACAATGCTCAGACCACATCACAGAAAAAATACTTAATTCTGTAAAATTTGGAATTCTTCCGAGTATCTGTTTAATTTTTTCAAATTCTTCAGGCAAAAGCCCAAGTTGTTGTGCGGTTTCTAAAGTTGTAGTTTGCAATGTATATAGTATTAGAAAATGTTCAAATCAGTAAATAGATTCAAAAATAATTTAAGTATAGCTTAAATTGTAATGAAAGGGTATTTTTTTTTGAAATGAGTGATTATGCGATGAAAAAAGTTTATTTTAAACAAAAGTAATACATAAAAAAGCTTTTCTAATATACTATGTTTTTAATTTACAGCATACTTGAAAAGCTCTTTATATTAATTTTTTAATTATCATTTTTTACATTAAAGATTTTATCTGAATAGAAATGTAAAAATATGTCTATATTTTTATCAACCCGTGCTTCTTAATGCGCTAGCAATTCCATTTACAGTAACCAGCAATTGCAATAGAAGATTTTGAGTTTCTTCTGAATCTGGAAATTCATTTTTTGAAGCTCTCCATTTTTTTAATAAAGCAATTTGTTGGTAATGTAAATTATTTAAAGCCTCTGCTCTTAAAATATTAGAAACATGATGCAAAGACCTTCTTTCTTCAAAAGGTTTTTGAAATATTATTTGTAACATTTTCTTAGTTTTTTCAAACTCGGAATAAATTTTCCCTAAAATGTGAGCTTTAACTTCTTCATCTTCAACTAGGTCAGCATAAGCTTTAAAAATAATTTCGTCAGTTGCTGCCAAACTTGTATCAACATTTGTGAAAATATATCTTGCTAATGTATCTTCTGAAGTATATGCTTTTAATAGATCAAATTCTTTAGGGAACTTAATAGAAAATTCCTCCAAAGTAGATCCGACTCCATACCAAGAAGTTATGTTAAACCTAGATTGCCCCCAACTAAAAACCCAAGGAATAGCTCTTAAATCTGCTAGTGATCTTTTTCCTGTCCTTCTAGCAGGTCTTGATCCTATTTTTGAGTTTTCAATCACATCAATTGGAGTAGCTTGTGAAAAAAATCCAATAAAGTTTTTATCATTTATTAATCCTTGGTAAAATTTTTGACTATTGGCTGAAAGCTTTTGAAGAATTACATCAAACTTATCTTTTTCAGGTTTAGAATATTTATCTAAAATAGTTTTACAAGTTGTACCAGCCATCAATAGTTCAAGGTTAAATGAAGCATTAATTAAATTGGCATATTTTTGAGCTATCGTTTCACCTTGTTCTGTAAGGCGCATTTCCCCACTAATGGTATTTGGAGGTAAAGTTTTTAAAAACCAATTTGTTGGTCCAGCTCCACGACTTATTGAGCCTCCTTTTCCATGAAAAAAACGAATCTTAACATTGTGTTTTTTGCCAATTTCTGCTAGTTTAGTTTGCGCAAGTGATAAGTTCCATTGGCTGGCCATTATTCCTCCATCTTTATTGCTATCACTATATCCAATCATGATTTGCTGGCAATATGAACTTTCTTTTCTTTCTTCTTTTTGGAACTTTAAGCTTCTTTGGGTAAATGGATGGTTTAAAAAAGCTTCCATTATTTCAGGGCTCGCTTGCAAATCTTCTATAGTTTCAAAAAGTGGTACTACAGGTAGCCTACAAACAAGACCTTTGTCAGTGTTGATAACCAAACCAGCCTCTCTTGCCAATAAATAAACAATTAATAAATCTGAAAGAGAGCGTGTCATACTCACTATCAATGAACCTATTCCGTGAGATTCATTTTCTTCTACGTATGTTGCAACAGTGCGTAAGCAATCAACTACTGCTTTTGCCTCATCTTTTAAATGAGCAGAAT
Source organism: Cytophagales bacterium (assembly GCA_013298205.1). GTDB lineage: Bacteria > Bacteroidota > Bacteroidia > Cytophagales > UBA9547 > JAAFJZ01. The sequence goes on along the minus strand of JAAFJZ010000022.1, from coordinate 9,706 downwards.
ATGGAGTAAAAGGTCTAGCAGACAATAATTCTTGGTTCATAAAACTAAGTCTTTGTTCCTCATTCCAAGTTAAGAAATCTTTGCCATTTAACATCGATTGATCCATTAAAATGGCTAGAGCAGCATCATGAAATTTACTATTTTGTCGTATATCTAAATGAGCAAGAAAAAAACCAAAAGTTTGAACGGTTCTAAGTACTTCTCTTAAATCAGCATAAGCAATAGAAACTGCACCAGATTGAAATAAAGCTTCCCTAAGAAATACCAAATCATCAAGTAGTTCGAAATGATTTTTGTAAGGAATTTTACCAATTAAATTCAAATCAAAAGCAAAATCATCAGGTAGTTTTGCAATTAGTAAGTCTATATAAAAACGTAAAATTTCTCTACTGTTTTCAGGTAATTCTAAAGACTCACTTTTTCCTTGTTCTTTTGATAAGAATAATATTCTTTCTTTTAATGTTTCAGGAGTATCTTTAAAATGAAAATTGAAACTTAAATTTCTTTGTAATTTTAGTAATTTATTGCGAATTAGATTAACAGAATTTGACTTTAGAGTTTCTAAAGTGTATTTGGTAATCTCAGCTGTAACAAAAGGATGCCCATCTCTATCCCCACCAACCCAATCACCAAAACTTATTTTTGGTAATTTGTCGAATGTATTTACCGATTCTAAACTAAATCCTGCTTCTTGCCATCCTTGTAGAAATCGTGAATCTAAAATAGGAATAACTTCAGGAAAAACCGTAGTCATGTAATGAACTATGTTTTTAAGTTCAGACTTTAAATCTGGTTTTTCAAGATAAATTTCTCCAGTTCTCCATATTCTATCTAGCTCTACTTTTATTTTTCTTCTGATTTCGTTTTGCTCTTTTTCCGTGTACATTTTATTCTCTCTTTGTACAAGTAGCAAATAAAGTGAACGATGGTATTCTAGTACAATGGCTCTTTTGGCTTCAGTAGGATGAGCTGTAAGAACAGGCTCTATATGTATATTAGCCAGTTCTGAAGCAATTTGTTTTTCTTTAATTCCTTTGCTTTTAAGCGTTTGGATACTATCAGCCCAAAGCCCATTTATACTTTGTAAAGAATTATTTTCATGTTTTCTTCTGGTTTGTACAGCTCCATTTTCCTCAACCATGTTTAAAATATGGAAAGCAATAGAATATAGCTGTGTATGTTTTTCAGTAAAATTTTCTGGTTTAATCTGAGTATTCGAATTTAACCAAGGGATATATTCTGCTAAATGCGATTCGCCAGCTTCTATCAATACTTCTTTTAAGCATTCTAGTAAAAATTCTAAGTCGTGGTAGGTTTTCCCAAGTTTTTCTTGAGTAATTTTTAATGTATTGCTCATTTTGAAATTTAAGTCTCACAAATAAATTAAAAAATAGTTATTTTAAAAATAAAGATTAAAAAAAAAGAGTATTTTTTCATTTTTTATAACAAAAAATCAGAAAATACTCTTTTTTACAATATGATTATTAAAATTTTGATTGAATTTTAAATTTTTGAGACTAGTTTTCAAAATGGTCTTTACTATTTGAAAGTGTCAATCATTAATTTTTTATTTATTTTTTTTACCTCTTGCACTAATCGGTCGTTTAATAGTAAAACATTCTCTCCTTGAATCTCAATTTTATCAAAGGAATCAGAAAATGGTTTACTTTTAATACTTTCTGATTTATTTTTAGCAATGAGTAATATATTTTCTGCTTCTTTTTTATACTCAGACCAAGCTTCTTCGATTAAATAAATTATTGGCAACAAAGAATCTTGAATTCTAGTAAGCGCATATATAGAATCTATTTCAGGTGGTACGCCTCCATTTTTGATAACTTTTAAAGAAATATCATGTAAATCAATTGCTTTCCTTAAAATTGGAATGCTATTTAATTTACCATTAGCTATTAAGCCTACATGAAAACCTATTTTTTGAGATAACATTCTTTGTCTTCCTGTTAAGTCCAAGAGAATGTTGTTGTTATGAATTGTTTTTTCATTAAGTAACCTTTTTTCAAGCGTTAACTTGTCACTCAAATCAATTGAAATTCCTAAAACATTAATTTGGTTTGTATTTAAATTCCTTAAAGGTATTTTAGTAGTTTTGAAAATGTAAGTTAAATCAGTAGTCGAAAAAGATTGTAACGGTAAGCTTAACATTTCTTCATTTTCAACGACAATCCTGTCAGATTTTTGAATTTCTAGGAGTTCAACATAATTTTTAATAAAATTTGCATCAGTTTTACCTATAATTTCTGATTCTCTTGAGTTTAAAATCTGAGCTTGAGCTTTGTTTACAAGTAAATATTTACCATTTTCATCTTTAACAAAAATTGGAAAAGGTATATTATCAAGTATAGCTCTTAACATCAAACTTTGTTGTTCGATTTCAATTTTTTGTCTTGAAGTTTGTTCTTGATTGCTTTGTAGTTCCTCAATATTTTGCTTTAATTCTTCTTCTTGTTGTTGAAGAAGTTCACTTTTTTCTTGAGTATTTAATAACAGTTTTTCTAATTTCTTTGAACTGGTTGTATTATAAACTAAACTAGCGATATTTTCACTAATTTTTTCTAAAAACTCTATTTTATGTTGCTCTAATTCACCAAAACTTGCCAATTCTATAACACCTATTACCCTTTTATCATAAATTAAAGGCAAAAGAATCAAATAGTTTGGGGTTGAATAGCCTAATCCCGATGTAATTGATACATAATTTTGAGGAACTTCTTTGCATATTGTGATTTCGCCTTCCAAAAAACATTGACCGACTAATCCTTGACCAAAAGCAATTTTCTTATTAAAATACTTTTGTTTATTATATGCATAGCAAGCAACTTGCACCAAGTGATTTTCATGTTCCTCGTCTATAACGAACATTCCACCTTGATTTACATCAATATAGTTTATAACAAATTTTAAAATTTTGCTATAAAAGTCTTCTCCAACTTGATTATTTTTTGAATTTAAAAGATCAACTAATTGAGAACTACCAAGATTAATCCATTCTTTTTGACGTTGAATTGAATTTTGATTTTCAAGCTCAGAATTCAATTGAATAATTTTTTTAAAAATTTCTGATAAATTATTTTGTTCATCAAAGTTTACAATCCAATCTGGAAAAACCAATTTGTAATCTTTTGATAAAATTTTATCGATTGCATTTTCTACAATCTGCAATTGTTTTTCTAAGTAATCTTTTTTCTGAGTAATTTTCTCTAAACTGACACTGTTTTTCTTAAACATCTTATTATTAGATATTTGCTTAGGGTTGTTAAGTTTAAATTAAAAAAAATTAAACAATTAGAATTCGATTGACAACTTATTTTAATTGCAATCAAATAACAAAAGCTAAATTATAGAAAATTTTGGTTTTTGTATACAAAAAAATTTTTTATTTTAATCGACTATGAATTTTAAGTTAAAAGTTTCTTCCTTGTTTATGATTTGAACAGAATAAATCCCTTTGGATAAATGTAATATGGGAATGATAATTTTGTTATCAAGACTGTGGATAGATGTATGCAAAACTTTTCCTTGTGAATCAATGATTTTAATTATAGGATTCTCTGGAATAACTTTGTTGAAAGAAATGTTTAGAATTTCATTAGCAGGATTAGGATATATATAAACCCTTTCGTTTAAATGTTGGTTAATATTTAGGCTCGAATAGGGTAAAATAAATATTTCTTTTGTTAATCTAAAAGAGCAATTTAAACTATCATGGATTTTAAGTTTAGTAAAATAAGTACCTGATGCAGTAAAACTTTTTTCAATGTTAGAACCATTGATCGTTTGCCCTGCAATATCCCAGATAAAACTAGCTTTTGGTTCATTTGGAGTTACATTAAATTTATAATTCATTACTTTAGTAGTATCTTGGTTATAGCTAAAGTCGAAAGTTGTGTTTTTAATTAAAACTTCAACTTCTATAGGCAAACTTTCATTTATCCCATCTGTCCGAGTGATTAAATACTTAGTTTTTTCAAAAAGTTTAGGCGTAATAAAGTTTGTTTTATTCCTAGAATATAAAATACCACTTTTAAATTTTGAATTATAAAAATTATACATCCCTCCACCTAAAGGGCTTAGTTTTGCAGTGTCTCCTGAGCAAATTGTTATTCCATTGATTGTAGGTTGGGCTATTAAAAGTGGGCTTATGTATGAAGAAATAAATATTTCTTTTGATAGATTGTATATGCAAGAAAGGCTGTCAATAATTTTAAGTTTGGTTAAATAAATGCCAGCTGAGCCAAAGCTTTTTTCAGCATTTACACCTAAAATTGTTTGACCAGAAATCTCCCAAGTAAAAATAGATTTGTTTTCATTGGGATAAGCTTTGAGTTTATAATTTAAAATTTTTGTTGTATCTTGAGAATATGTAAAATCAAATGACGTTTTCTTTACGGTTACCCATACTTCTGTAGGGAAGCTTTCATTTGTTCCATCAAAATTGGTAACAAGAAACTTTGTATTTTGAATCAGTTTGTTTGTTGTAAAACTAGGTTTGTATACTGCAAACCGAATTCCTTTTTTAAATTGTTCATTGTAAAAACTATAATTTGAACCTCCAGACGGAGTTAATTTAACGGAATCAGCATAACATATTGTAATTCCATTTATCGTAGGAGGAGCTAAAAAAGTTAAGCTTGTATTTTGTGAAGTTTTGCATCCTATCGAGTCGATTGCTATTAAGTTTATATTATAAATACCTGAATTGGGATATGTATGAGAAGTTGAAAATCCAGATGTACTTTGAGTATCTCCCCATTTCCAAATTGTACTTCCTAATATTGTAGATGAAGATACGTTTATTTTGTAATTTATTAAAGTGTCTTTTGCTATTGAAAGTTGAGGTAAAACAGAAGAGATGGTTACTTTAATTGGTAAAGCGAAAGTTTCTACCAATGAGTCAATGCCAGTTACCCAATACGTTTTATTAAAATTAAGATTAGGCGTAGTGTAAGTAGCTACCCCTTTAATCAAAGCTGGTCTTATACCAGGAATTGTATCGTAAAAGCAAAAAATAGTTCCGTTTTTTGGAGATATTATCAAGCTTGAACCTTTACAAATGGTCGTATCTTTGAGTTTGGGCAATGGACCGATAGTTTTCTGGTATTGTTCTTTTACTTTATTTGCATTGTCTCTAAGTTCATTATATGAATTTGCTGAGTGATAAGCCAAAGTAAGAGTTCTTGTTTCTCCGGGTCGAATAAACAATAATTTTGATCCAAGAATATTAGCAATTATAGAGCCATTCCCTGATGTGCCTGCAGAGGTACGAAAAACGCCTCTTGACATGAGGTTGTATTTCTCCGATTTAGAAAGCCCAAAAAAAGGAGTAGCTCCTAATGTATAAGAAGAGTAATCCATCAAATTAGAAATGGGTTTGTCCAATTGATTTATTAAGCTAATTCCAACCCAATTGGCTTCTCCAATGGGTTGGTTTGTAGCAATAATATAAGTAAGATTGTTATCGTTATCCCAATAACCTCTATTAAAAAAAGAAGACGAACTTGTTATAACATGTGAGATATTCACATTCCAATCAGTAAAGATTCCTGCTTTAAGTGAGTCTATTGTGCTATTACCAATATTTGTTATGTCAAATTGAATTACAATTGATTTATTCAAGCCCTCTTTTTCCCAACTATAAGCTTTTTGTTTTATTTTTAAACCTATTGGATTTGGGTTTATTCCTAAATCAGTATCTGTATAAAGACATTCATTGTAGTAGTCATAAAAAGGAACAGGAGTTTCAGAAATTGTTGAGAGAATTTTAAATGAATTATCTCCTGTTGCAGTGAGTGGCTTACTCATTACTGAATTTGAAACATTTGCTGTTGAAGTAGCAAAAATCACTCCAGAATTATTGATAAAGTCCATTCCTTGGTTCAAGAATCCATTTCCAAGTTTTCTTTGCGTTGTCATATCATCGTCATAACCAAATCTTCCAATTGGGCTTATAGTAAGCAAAGCTTCAGAAGTAATAATATCTGTATATCTTTTATTTATCTCCAATTCAAAAAACTGAGACACATTTAATCCATTTGCTGTTACGATTATCTGAAATCGTACAGTTTCGGGCATATTGAGGTTATTAAATTTGAATTTAAAAGGTTTAATGTTATTGTTGAACTTTTGTCCACTTAAAATTGTGCCAAGATTTAAAATGGTATCTATTAAGATGATATTTGGATTTTTATTTCTAAATATGATACTAGCAGAACTTAGAGATGAAAAGTAATTGTAAAAATCGGCATTTACACTAATTGTGTCCCCTGGTAAATATAATTTCCCAAAAGCTTTTCCCAAAATGGTTTTACTAGTAAACTCAACATATTTTGTACTTAAAGGATCATTTTGAACTGCTTTGTACATATTCAAACGCCCTGTTCCCATTACATCTCTAAATTTATTATTGGCTGGTATTTGATATACATCATCAGTAGTAGCTTTAAGCAATGCAGTAATTTTAGATGATGTATATGAAGGAAACCTTGCACGTAATAAAGCAGCAGCTCCAGCTACCATCGGAGAGCTAAATGAAGAGCCATAAGAATGTTTATAACCCCAAAAACCTGCCATAAATGATTTAAAACCTGGTGCAGAAATATCCACATAATTGCTATTGGTTGAGCCTAAAAAAGGGTAAGCATAGGTCGCATTACTATACAAAGGAGTATCAGCAGGCATTACTTGAGCAACAGAAATTACATTATTGTATGAAGCAGGAAAAAATTCTCCTATCTCTATTGCTGGAGTATTGCGACCATTTCCAGCGGCAGCTACAATAACTATATCATGATTTATAGCCATAAAATTAATCATATCTTGTTCATAAGAGCTTCTTGGCCCTCTACTTCCCAAAGAAAGATTTAAAATTTTGCAACCTCTAGCAACAATATAAGGAAAACCATCATAAAAATTTTCTAAATATCCCATATTTGCATTATAAGCATTGATCCCAATGCATTTAGAGTAGAATCCGGTCCCTATACCTCCTATTGAATTATTGGGCGTTAGGCAAGCCATACTAGCTGAGTTAGTTCCGTGCTGCTGTACTGCATTCATAACTCCTGTTTTACTTACCAAATTCCAACCTTCATAGTCATCTATAAAGCCATTATCATCGTTATCTATCCCATCTGTTGGGTCGGCTTTATTAAAAGCATAATTGCCAATTATATCTGGATGTTGAGTGTTTATTCCAGTATCGATTACCCCTATTTTAACAGAAGAATCTCCTTTTTCTAAAGACCAAGCTTCTAAAGCTCGTATAGCTCCTAGATGCCAAGCAGAACCCACTCCACTTCTACTATCAACTAAAAGAGCATCATATTCATTTTTTATTGCCAAAGAGTCAGTATATGGGTCATTATAACCTAACAAATCATATTTTTTAATTGGTTCTGCATATTCAAAATACCCACTTTTTTTGAGTAAAAAACAAACTTCTGATGGGGTAATTTGTGCTAAATATTTAATTTCAAATAGTAGGCTTAGGTTTACCAAATCATTTCGGTTTACCCTATATTTTTTGTAGCCCAAATATTTATTTGAAAATAAAAGATCTTTTGGAATTTTCTTTTCAATAGCAGAAACATTTATTTTTTCAAATTCCTTACCCAATTTAGGAATCGAAATCGAATCTTTAGAGCAAAAACTAGCAAATGCTGGTTTTACTTTAACTATAATTTTACCTTCAAAAAAATCGTGATTGCCTTGATTTTGAGCATTAGAGTTCAAAAAAATCAAGAATAGAAGATAAAAAATTATAAATTTCAACAGTTTCTTTAATATAATTATTTCCATAAAAATTATAATACGAATAATTTTCTTATATAGTTTATCTTGAAAAAAGTATAAAGGTAACATCTATTTCAATTAAAATTAAAACTTAATAATTTATTTTGGCTAAGTATATATTGTTTTATTAATTTGCAAAATGAAAATTGCCATTCAAGGAGGTAAAGCCTCTTTTCACGATATAGCTGCTAAAGATTTTTTTGGACCTAGCATAGAAACCATCGAATGTGCAGATTTTCGCATATTGTGTAAAAATTTGCAATCTGAAAATGCAGATTACGCTGTCATGGCTATAGAGAACACAATTGCTGGTAGTATTTTATCAAACTATGCCTTAATAGATGAGTACAAATTTCACATTATTGGCGAATTGAAAATCAAAATTGTATTAAGTTTAATGGCTTTAAAAGGACAAGGAATCAATGATATAAAAAAAGTGCGTTCACATTATATGGCACTTTTGCAATGCAATGATTTTTTTGCCAATCATCCTGAAATCATGCTTGAAGAAGGGCATGATACAGCGGATATTGCCAGAGAGATTTCTCAAAATAACATTTTAAATGTTGCTGCAATTGCAAATGGTTTTGCAGCTAAAATTTATGGTTTAAATGTGTTAGCTGAAAGTATTGAATCAAATAAGCATAATTACACAAGGTTTTTAATTTTAAGTAGAACCCCAATAGAACCAAGTATTAATAACTTAAAAGCAAATTTGTATTTTAACCTCTCATCAGATAATAGCGTGGGAAGTTTAGCTCGAGTGCTGAATTGTTTAGCCAAACACAATATAAATTTAACTAAAATACAATCTTTACCCATTTTAGGAGCCCCTTTTAATTATAATTTTTATATTGACTGCGATTTTTTAAAGAAAGAAGATTTTGATAATGCTCAAAATGAGCTAATTCACATTACTTCACGTTTGGTAATATTAGGCGAATATCCTGCAGGAAAAACCATAATCCCTTAAATGCCCATGATAATTGAATTGGCCGACCGTCTTCAAAACGTAGAAGATTACTATTTTGTAAAAAAAATAGAACAAATCAAACAAATGGTTTCCGAAGGTAAAAGAGTAATTAATTTCGGAATAGGAAACCCAGATTTAATGCCACCTCAACCAGCAATAGATGCTTTGGTTGAAAGTGCAAAACTTACAAATACGCATGGATACCAACCATATAAAGGGACTTTAAACTTAAGAAAAGCGTTTTCAGATTTTTATCAAAAAACCTATTCTGTTACTTTGGATGCACAATATGAAGTACTTCCTCTTTTAGGTTCCAAAGAAGGAATTTTGCATATTTTGATGGCTTTTGTAAATCCCAATGAAGCTGTGCTTATTCCAAATCCTGGTTACCCTTCTTATACTTCACTTTCTAAATTAGTAGGAGCAAAAATCGTTAATTATAATTTAAAACATAGCCATAATTGGTATCCAGATTTTGAAGAATTAGAGATTTTGGTTAGCAAGTATTCTCCAAAGTTATTATGGTTTAATTACCCCAATATGCCAACAGGTACACCTGCAAATAAAGCTGTATTTGAAAAATTAATTGATTTTGCTCACAAAAATAAAATCTTGTTGTGCCACGACAATCCGTATAGTTTAGTAGCAAATTCCAAATCCCCTTTAAGTATTTTAAGTTTGAATGGTGCAAAAGAAGTGTCAATAGAACTAAACTCTTTAAGTAAATCATTTAATATGGCTGGCTGGAGAATCGGTGCTGCAATGGGCAAAAAAGAATATATAGATGCAATACTTAGGGTAAAAAGCAATATTGATTCAGGGATGTTTCTGCCAGTACAAGAAGCTGCAATACAGGCACTTAATATTAATCAAGAATGGCATAAGATGAGAAATGAAATTTATATAAAAAGAAGAAAATTAATT
>JAAFJZ010000219.1 GCA_013298205.1 Cytophagales bacterium | reverse complement strand
ACGAGTAGGCACCAGTATAAGTATGCGAGGCGAATGCTCTTTAGAAAACTCAAGCATTCTCAAACAAGGCAGAAGATAAGCCATTGTTTTTCCCGTACCTGTTTGGGCTATGCCTACCACATCCTTTCCCGACATAATCGCAGGAAAAGCCTTTTGCTGAATGCTTGTAGGATTTTTATACCCCAAATCATTCAGGGCATTTTGCAGGGGCTTGTTTAGATTTAGATCTTCAAAGGTCATGGGTTGTTGGTTTGAAAGTGTTTGGGTGTGGTTATAATTTGATGGAAAACTGTAGAGGATATTGCGGGGTGGTTAGCAAAAAAACCTTTTGATTTAATGGTTGAAAGGTTTTTAACCGTTTTTTTTCGTTAGTCAATTTTTGTCAATTATTAATTCTTCAAAACCACTTTCATTTGTACCAACTTTCAAAGGGTCTTCAACTAAAATTTCTTTGTATTCTCTTTCAAAATCTGGTTTTACTATAATTTTGAGTTGTCCTTCATCTTTATAATCTTTTGAAATTAGTTTCCAATTTACAATAATTTCATATTCACTCGATTTTAGTTTGATGAAAATATCGTCAGAAACAAATGTGTCATCTCCAACCAAGATTGCTTTTTTAGGCACAACTGTTCCCGACATAGATTCAGTCCATAATTGTACGTTAGAAATGTAGCGATGTAGAGAAGGTATAACTAATCCAAAATCTTCTTCATTACTTTCTTTCAAGTCAAGAACTTCTCCGTCAAAGTTAAAAAATAACTTGTAATCTTCAATTGGGTCAAGTCTTATATTATGAATTTTAAGACCTATTTTACAATAGCTATGATTGACTTTTGTCCCTGACATTGGTGTAGCCACAACAAATTTACTGAATGGCCTCATAATTTTCTCTTTTTGTTCAAGTAAATTAGCCAACGGATTGTTGTATGGGTCTGCAGGAACGATTTTTGGTCTATATTGCGTAATGGTCTTTTTGTATTTTGGTGTCAGTGTAATTTCAGTTAAATTGTCATTAAAAGTCACTGCTACACTTTTGCTTGTTTTGAAGTTTTGGCTTCTTACGTAAAAGTCATGAGTTCGCTTATTTTCGTCAATTAAATCAACAATGTCTTCCCAAGAAAATATGTGAACCTCAAAAAGTCCATTGGCGATATTTTGAATGTTTTGTTTTCGAACAAACTCTTCGATTCCTGTGTCCTTAACTGCTGTGGTTGCAAAGTATAGTTTTTTTAGTGATGGTTGAAACAATTTTGCTTTTTCAATTTCAGCTTTTATTTCGTCCTCATTGAACTGTTTATTAGTGTATTCATCCTTCCCTTTACATTGGATGCCATAATATTTGTCTAAGCCAAATGGAATTCCATAAACATCAATTCCATGTTGAATCTGTCCTGCACGTCCGTTCTTTTTTATTTCAGGACAATCCCAAATTTCTCCCCACAACTTTTTGCAAAGAGTTTCAAAGTCCTGCCAATTGTTTGGTCGTCTAAGTGATAAGGAAGCGTCCATTTATTTTATTTCTTTTTTATTTTTTTTACTTTCTCTTTTATAAAAAAGTCAGCAGTTTATTTTTTGAATATTTCAAATAAGAACTCCATTGTATTTAATAATAATACTTTAATCCATCATCCAGACTTTTGAGAAATTGTTTTAAATTTCCATTTTTATCTATACAAAAAGAAAAATCAAATTCTCGATAATGAATTGCACCATGACCAAATTTAATTTCCTCTTTTGTTGGTTTTCTCCTATATTCGATTGTCTTGGGTTTGCTAATAATTTGTGAAATGTGTATCATGACTTTTTATTTTTATTTTTTTCTTTTGTGTAAAGGTCAGCTGTGTATCTTTCATACAATTCAAATAAAAACACCATTCTGTTTGCTTCGCTTGTAAATGCTTGCGGTCTATAAGCCAAATCCACTGCTTTGTCTAATTCGATATGAGCCTTAACCAAAATAGCTGGCATTTTTCCAGTTTCGTATAATTGAGAAAGCGAATTGTCGTTAAACTCATTTCGTGAATCTAATACTTTTTGTATAGCTTTTTCTATTGCTGATTTTTGCTTTTTAGTAATTAATTCTGGCCAAGGAAAATTATTATATACTATTTCATTAGAATACCTATAATCTCCTTTTAAGCGACCGCAAACTGAACGTACCCATGCCATATGCATTGAAGATTGAAGAATTCCTAAATGGTAAAGTGTCGCATCTGGAATTGAAAGGCATGTATCTCCAACTATATTTTCTGGTGAAAATATTTCCATAGGTATAACTTTTCTGTTTTCTGATGAAACCCGTGGGATTAATATAAAATCTGATTTTGGTTGTCTAATTTCTCCAAATAATGCAGGAAACAATGCCAATTTTCTAGTAGCATCTCTATTACTTTTTTTTCTTAATGTTTCAATATTTTTTATCAATTTAAAAGTGTTAGGCATGAGATCTAAATCTTTAGGATTTAAGTTTTCTAACCATAAACAATATTTTTTTTGCCCATTTAAAAATTCTTGTGCTCCCAAAAATGGTTTAATGTATTTTGCAGATTCTGGCTCTTTCTTTAAAAATTCAATTATATCGTTATCCTCTATGAAAAGATTACCTCCATCATTAGGCATTGAGCCAAAAGAAATTTCAGGTATGCTGCAAATAGGATTTCTTCTCTTAATTACAAAAATATCTTTTGCATCAACTAAGTATGGATTAATATTCCTTACTTTTATTTCATGAGCTTCTCCTTTAATATCTTCATAGTCAAAAATGCGTTTATCATTTGTGTCATAATTTGCAAATCCAACTATCACACAATAAACTGCTGCATTTCCCTTGGCTTCATTGCTCCATTTAAAAGTTCTGTGAGCAAAATGAATTTTGATTTTATATTTATTTAGCATTTGCCCCCAAAGTATGCTCGTTTGTTCTCCTTGAACAATTGAATTAGTAGAAACAAATGCTACTTTGGTTTTTGTACCTTGTATGTATTTCGCAGCTTTAATATACCAAGCTGCGACATAATCTAAAACACCACTTCCTTGAATATTATCAAATTGTCTCACAACGGAGTCTCTTTGATGTTGTGTCATGATTTTTGAACCAATAAAAGGCGGATTACCAATAATAAAATCATATTTTATTTCATTTGGTAATTCTTGCTCTATTTCTTCTATGGTTTTTGGAGTCGATGTTTTGGAAAACACATTCACTGTGCCGTATGGTATTTGGGGCTCCGCAACTATTTGTATGATATTGGCATGCTCGGCATAGATATTTTTTGTGTTTACAGGATTTAGTAAACTCTGCCAATTTATTTCCAAAGAATCACCATGCACAATCTTTGCGGCTTTTTTCAAAGGCAGACGAACAAAATATTGCCCAAACTCATTGTTAATCAGCATATTCATTTGGTGGTCAATCAGCCACATAGCTACTTCGGCAATACGTGCAGGAAATTCTTCATATTCAATTCCGCACATCATATCCACATCAAGCCAGATAATATCTCTAATATCCAATACTCTTTGCCCTGTTTTGTTTGATGCTCTTAAAATTTCTACTTCCAGCAAACGCAATTCTCTATAGGTAATAACTAAGAAATTTCCACAACCACAGGCAGGGTCAGGAAATTTGAGCGTGCTTAATTTTTTATGAAATTCGGGAAGTTTATTTTTGTTGTCTTTGATGCTTTCAAATTCAGCCCAAAGTTCGTCTAAAAACAAGGGTTTTATCAGTTTTAATATATTGGTTTCGCTGGTGTAATGTGCCCCTAAGTTTCTGCGTTCCTTGGGGTTCATTACACTTTGAAACATAGAGCCAAAAATGGCAGGCGAAATTTTGCTCCAGTCTAGGTAACAGCAATCGAGCAAGGCTAGTCGCATTTTGGAGTCGAAACTTGCCGTAGGCAGTATTTCTTCAAATAGTTTTCCGTTCACATACGGAAATGCTGCCAACTGCTCATCTAGATTTTTAAAGCGATTTTCTTTGGGTGTATTCAATACTTGAAAAAGTTCTTGCAATTTGGCAGCAAGGTCGCTACCATCTTCGGCAGTTCGCTGCACTATGAAATCTTGAAATTGTTGTTTGTCGAAAATAGTAGTGTCTTCGGCAAACATTAAAAACAGAATACGCACCAAATAAACCTCCAAAGGGTGTCCTGTATAACCTATTTCTTCTAATCGGTCATGCAATTTGCCCATCAACTCTGCTGCTTTTATGTTGGCTGGGTCTTGTTCTTTATAAACTTTCTTTTGGTAACCAATTAAATAACCGAAATGCTGAACATTGTTTACAAGGTCGTTAAGTTTGAAGTCAACTTTTTTGTTTTCTTCAAGGTCGTAAAGTCGAAAGTTCTCAAAGTCCGAAATGAGAATGAATTTCGGAAGTTCGTGTTCTTTCAGTCCGTGAGTGTATTCAATGGCTTGTAAATATGCTTTGTCAAGGTTTTTGCCCCGACTTTTCATTTCAATTAAAATTGTCCCCTTCCAAAGCAAGTCGATATATCCGTCTTTGTCGTCCAATTTTTTTACTCTATGTTCAAAAGTCGAAACTCTTTTGCTTGAAATACCAAACACATTAAAAAACTCAACTAAAAATGGTTTTGCGTCAGCTTCTTCGTTTGAAGTGTCCGCCCATTCTTTTGAGAAATTTAATGCTCTATCTTTTATTTCATTCCAGCTTAATGCCATTCTTTTTTCTGTTTGTTATTGGTCGTTTTCTTGTCGGCTGCGTGTCGCTGTTCGCTTGACACTAACATTTGCATAAACACAATTTATTAATTTTTTATTACTAATTTAACATGTTTTCAAAAAATAACTGCCACTAAAAAAATCAGCAACATGGTAAATAACCCATGAAATTAGTCTTTTATTTGGCGCAAAGCTAATTAACTTAGTTCATTAACAAAAAAGCCCCTTTCTGACTCAAATCTCGAATGATTTTTTTGCGAGGGCTTTTTCGCTACTTGGCTAAATGCTAGGCTTTCGTGCTTATTCTTTATTTAGGTAATCAGAAATTGTTACAATTTTAGTTTCACCAAACTTTTCAAGTTCCAATAAATCTTTATCACCTGTTAATAAATAGCTTGCATTTCCGTCTAAAGATAAAGACAATAGAAAATTATCTTTAAAGTCTCTACAAACCTTAATTTTAGATTGT
>JAAFJZ010000218.1 GCA_013298205.1 Cytophagales bacterium | reverse complement strand
TTCCAAAGCTTTTAGCTTAGGCATCAAAAACCAGAAACGCAAAAGAAACTCCCCTACTTTGGTCAATTTGGCTTATGTAGATTTCTTTTTTGCCGATGGCGGAGTGGAAACTTTGGAATCGCAAGCCCTCGCACCTATTACAGACGGTTTGGAAATGGGTTTGCCAGATATAGAAATTGCAATCTCAAGGCTAAACCAAAACCTTGATTATATAAAACTATTTCAAGACGCTTACCAATCTAAGCCCAATAGTGATAATCTTACCAAGGCTTTGGCTTGTTTTGAAAGAACAATATTTAGTGGTAATTCTCGCTTTGATCAATTCCTAAATACTATGGACAAAAGCTTATTTAGCCAAGCAGAAATAGAAGGTAAAGCATTGTTTTATAGCGATAGTTTGGCTTGTGGAAGTTGTCATTCAGGTTTTTTATTTACAAATCTTTATTTTGAAAATAATGGTTTATATAAAAAATATGAAGACATGGGCAGAAAAAGAGTAACGCTAAGAATGCAAGATGAAGCTAAATTTAAAGTTCCAACTTTGAGAAATGTTGCGCTCACCGCTCCTTATATGCACGATGGGTCGATGCAAACTTTAGATGAAATCATAAATCACTATGCAAAAGGAGGAAACAAACATCCTAACCAATCACCCCAAATAAAAGGATTTAAAATTTCTGAAACTCAAAAAAGAAATTTACTAGCCTTTTTAAACACATTAACTGATTATTCAATTACAAAATCAAACAATTAATTTTAAAAAACAAAAAATGAAAAACTTATTTCAATTCACAATTGCTACTATTTTCACATTATTAATAGGATGCGAGCAAAAAAAAGAAAATCTTGACCCGTCAGAGGGAATTATAGAAGTCGTTTTCAATGCCAAAACAGGCACTACTCCCTTAGTGTTAGGACAAGAATTTACTACGCCCAACGGTGAGAAACTTAAAATTAGCGACTTTAAATTCTTTGTTTCAGAAGTAAAAATGGCAAAAACAGATGCTTCCGAAGTAGATACCAAAGCTCTTGCAAGTGATTCTGCTCAGTCTGGGGTTTGGTTAATAAATTTTGCTAGCGGACAGAAATCTTTCAAGTTCAAAACCAATGTAGGCGAATACGCAGACTTAAGGTTTAGCATTTCTGTACCTGCAAAATATAATTTAGCTGAAATTAGCAAAAATCCTTACCCTATCAACAACAGACAAGGAATGTATTGGAGCTGGAATTCTGGGTTTAAATTTATAGTAATCAATGGAATAACTACTGCTACTACAAGCACGGGTTCTAATGTGCATTTATCAATCGGCTTAACTTCCAATCGCATGGATTACAACTTTAGGTCCTTGCTTTTGGCAGCGCAAAGAAGTAAAATAAATGTAGTTGCTGGCAAAACTACTACTATCCAATTTGATTATGACATCAATGGTTTGCTTACAAATTTGAATGGAAGTAATTATTCTTTTGTAAAAGTGCTTCCTTCCGATCCAGACCCTATGCAAGTGCATGGAGGCTATTGGATGACGGTATTAAAAGCCAATTCCGCTCAAGCCCTCAATATGGGAAGCATTTCAGATCCACAATAAACATACTTAAACTTAATGAACATGAAAAATAAATATATAATTATTGCATCTATAATCACAATGCTAGGCATTAGTAGTCAAGTATTTACCTTTTCAGGAATGGGTTTTGGAGACAGTACAGGTTCACCTCCACCAAAGGGTGTATTGTTTCAAAGAACGTCTTGTAATGTTTCTGGGTGTCATACAGGGAATCCTACATCAGAACCTACTTGGTCTCAGTCTATCACCTCCAACATTCCTACCACTGGTTACGTAGCAGGTAAAACCTATACTTTCACCATCAATTTAGGCTTTCCAGGTATTGATGCTTATGGCTTTCAAGCTATGGTTTGGGGAATAGATGACTCGATTTCGGTAGGCACAATTTCACCTAGCAATGAAGACGTAAGTAGAGTGCAAATTAGTTCTAATGCTATATTTAAAAATAGCAGTAATATCGGTACAAATTTTTACGCTACACATAGGTTAAATGGGCTACTCACCACTACAGTAGGCAGCACAAAATTTAGCTTTAATTGGAAAGCACCTACCAATATTGCGAAAAACAAATCGGTATATGTATATGTAGGAGCCCTAGCAGCCAATGGAAATGGAGCAATTACGGGTGATAGATACACTACATTTAACCAAAAGTTTGATTTAGACTTGAATACCCCACCCGATTTGGGAACAAGCTCGTTAGAGAACCAAGAAAACAAAACCGAAGTAAACATATTCCCAAATCCTGCTCAAAATATGATTCAATTGAGCTCAAAACAGATAGATTTTGCGCATTCGGTTGTTTCAGTTTATGACGTGAATCATAAATTAGTCAAAACAATTCAACCTTTTAATCCCAATTCTGAATCTATGCAATTTGATGTATCTGATTTTCAATCAGGCGTTTATATTACTGAAATCAAAAATACTTTAGATGCTAAAGCTATCAAATTGAAGTGGGTGAAGGAGTAGAATAGATTTTAAAAAATAGGAATTTGGTATTTTGCTTAAAGACTCTTATGTATTTACATCAATAGCTTAATTTTAGAAAGCTTCTTTACTAACCGATTTTGAATAGAATTATTTAAAGATAATTTTAACAAACTTTAAAATTATCTTTAAAATTACGTTAAAATTAAAAAATTCCTTTTCCTGTTTTTCTTACAAATAGCTCTAAAGCCTTAGTTCCAACATAAGAATTGCCGTTTTCACTTAATCCAGGTGACCAAACACAAATAGCCAATTCTCCAGGAACAATAGAAACAATACCTCCACCGACACCGCTTTTAGAAGGCAAACCCACTCTATACGCGAAATCTCCCACCGAATCGTACATTCCGCAAGTAAGCATCAAAGCATTAATTCTATCGGAGTCTAATTTTTCAATAATTTGTTCTCCAGAATAAGGTATTATTCCATCATTTGCTAAAAATAAAAATGCTTTAGCCAAATCTGTGCAAGACATTGCAATGGCACATTGATGAAAATAAGTATCTAAAACTACACGAACTTGGTTATGAATATTTCCAAAACTCTTCATGAAATAACCCATTGCCAAATTCCTATTCCCGGTTTCTCTTTCAGATTTAGCAACATCATTATCAAAAAAAATCTCCTCCTTTTCAGCTAATTTTCTAATGAATTGTAAGATTTCATATTTGGGGTTTTCGTATTTTGAACTCAATAAATCTGTAACCACATGAGCACCTGCATTTATTAAAGGATTTCTTGGAATTCCATTTTCATTTTCAAGTTGAACCAAAGAATTAAATCTATTTCCTGAAGGTTCTCTGCCTACTCTTTCCCAAACCTTTTCATGGCATTCCATCATAGCTAGAGCTAAAGTGAATACTTTTGATATACTTTGTATAGAAAAATTTTCGTTTACATCTCCAACAAAAGCTTTTTCCCCACTAATAGAATGGACAGCCATTCCAAATTTATTTGGATTTATATTGGCTAAAGCCGGGATATAATTTGCAACTTTACCCTGACCAAAATCAGGATTTAATTCTTGATAAATTTCATTCAAAATTTGTTGAAGTTTCATGTATATTTTCTAAATATTGGCTTATTTGTAAAACTCAAAATTAGTAAAAAACCAAAGCTTTAAGTTTATTTTAGCCATTTTTAAACTTATTTAATTGATTAGACTCAAGCTTTTCCCAATAAAAAAATTGAAATCATATTTTTTTCTTAATTTCGCAGCCTAATTACCAAACCATAATTTCGTGAAATACAAAGAAATCGGTTCTCTCAACCTACCGCAAATCACAGAAGAAATAAGCCAATACTGGGAAAACAACAAGATATTTGAACAATCTATACAAGAAAGAGAAGGTTCAGCTAATTTTACTTTTTATGAAGGCCCGCCTTCTGCCAATGGCACGCCTGGCATACATCACGTGATGGCTCGCACCATCAAAGACATTTTTTGTAGATACAAAACCCTCGCTGGCTTTCAAGTAAAAAGAAAAGGCGGTTGGGATACACATGGTTTGCCTGTAGAACTACAAGTAGAAAAAGAACTTGGAATCACAAAAGACGACATTGGCAAAAAGATTTCTATTGAAGAATATAATCTAAAATGCCGTTCAACGGTGATGAAATACAAAGACCAATGGGACGATTTGACCAGAAAAATGGGCTATTGGGTTGATTTACATGACCCTTATATCACATTTGAAAACAACTATATCGAAACCTGCTGGCATTTGCTCAAAATGCTATATGAGAAAGACTTATTATACAAAGGTTATACCATTCAGCCTTACTCTCCAGCTGCAGGCACAGGGTTAAGTTCACATGAACTAAACCAACCAGGTTGTTATAAAATGGTAAAAGACACTTCGGTAGTGGCTCAGTTTAAAGTAAAAAGAAATGAAAACTCTGAGAAATTATTTTCATCAGCCAAAAGTGATGTTTATATACTTGCTTGGACCACAACTCCTTGGACTTTACCTTCTAATGCAGCTTTGGCGGTAGGAGAAAAAATAAGTTATTGCATTGTAAATACGTTTAATCCTTATACTTTTTTGCCAGTAACTGTAATATTGGCTAAAGATTTACTTGGAAAATATTTCTCCGAAAAAGCTCTTCTTTCACCTTTAAGTGATTTTAAATCAAGCGACAAACTTATTCCTGCTGAAGTAGTTGGTGAGTATCTAGGAAATCAACTTTTAGGTATAGAATTCGAACAATTAATGCCCTATGTACAAGCCAATAAAAAGGCTTTTTATGTTATTTCAGGCGATTTTGTAAGCACACAAGACGGAACCGGAATCGTGCACATTGCACCCACTTTTGGAGCAGACGATTTAAGAGTGGCGAATCAAGCAGGAATTCCTGCCATTACAGTAAAAGATGAAGCGGGTTTTGATGTTCCATTGGTGAACAAAAAAGGTCAATTTGTAAGTCAAGTAAGTGATTATGCAGGCTTATTTGTAAAAAATTATGACAATCAAGACGAAAGCAATCCCAATTACAGAAGCACAGATGTGCAAATAGCTATTCGCCTAAAAGAGGAAAACAAAGCTTTTAAAGTAGAAAAATACGAGCATAGTTATCCGCACTGCTGGCGTACAGACAAAC
>JAAFJZ010000217.1:2222-5166 GCA_013298205.1 Cytophagales bacterium | reverse complement strand
TTCACCAAAAATATTACGCAAAGAGGTGTTTAATGGATCTATATAATCTTTAAATATTTGTAAAGTATCAGCTTGTTTACCACTGAATACAGGCTCTCTTAAAGCACGATTTATGTCTTCAATATAGATAAAAATGTCATTTATAAATCGTGTGTCATTTTCAATATAAGTTAATGGACTGTCTAAATCATTTGAGATAATTTCTGGACTTGCGCTGTTTGATATGCGGGGTACTATTCTGATACTACTTCTGCCTATAAAATTTTTGACATATTCAGAACCTTGAATTAAGCTTAAACCATTCTTTTCTATTAAACTACCATCACTCAGCTGTATCAAAATAGAAGGCTCAAAAGCTAAGTTTTTTCTATAATACACCTTAGATTCCTCACCTAGATAGGGCAAATTTTTAGAATATCCTTTGTTTAGCCAATCAAAGGAGTCAAATAAAGATGATTTTCCTGAGCCATTAGAGCCGATTAACAAAATAAGTTTTGAGGATTCTGGTATCTCGGAAATAGTAAGATCTGTAAACCTTTTAAAGTTTTTTAGTTCTATTTTTTGAATTCTCATTTTGCATCCATTAAAAGTCTATTTAATTGCAAATATCGCTTCAAAAATTTTAAAAATATAAATTGATTTTAAAATTAGAAAATACGTTTTATGAGTTTAAATCTGGATTTTTAATCATTAACGAACAATTATTTAAAGACTACCCTAAAATTTATACTTTCAAAAGTTCGTCATTTCAATAAAAAATACAAAACCCCGATGCCGAATACTGCCAAAATAAATGCATATAAATAAAAGCCAATATTACCATTTGTACTTTTTTTCAAGGTATAAGAAATCTGTACAGAACACCTAGCCAAACCTTTTACCAATAAGCCATCTATTACGACACGATCTATCCAAAAAGTAAAATGTGCCAAACCAACTATAATATAGGTAAGCAAAGTAATCATTTCATTAAGTTTGGATTCAATTTTTACGCAAAATTTAGCTATTGAAAGCGTAGGATAGATTATGCCAATTTTATAAAAATAATCAAGGTAAAAGTGATTAATAGATAGCTTCAAGCCCAATTTGCTTTTTGAAAAAATGGATTGCATCATCAAAAAACGACTTGAAGGATGTTTTCTGTAAATCATATTGGCTGAAAAAAGCCCTAGACAAACCAAGAATATCGAAAATAAAATAATGCTGATATGCACAAATGAACTCCCGTGCGTAAGTCTATTTGTAATCCCTTCAAAATGAATAAAATCAAAAATCCAAGCATAACTAATGCTAAAAGGGTGCCAAGAAAAGAAAATCCAAGCTGAAAACAAGCCCAATAATGCCATGGGAACTAACATAAACAAGCCCGATTCTTTTACTGATAAATAATTTTCTTTAAAGCTTTCCCAATTTCCATCTTTCTCTTCAGATTGATTAAAATGGTTTTTTAATTGGTTGGCAAATTCATTTTGACCGAAAAAGAGCATGATAAATTGTCTGCCCATATAAAATGCGGTTAGAAAAGTGCTCATCAAAGCCAAAATCGGTATGAAATAGTAAAAAGAATTGGCTTGAGAATTTGCCCAAATAAATGTACTTGACAAAATTTCGTCTTTGGAAAGAAAGCCCGAAGTAAAAGGAAATCCTGAAGCCCCAAGTGTAGCCACCAAATATATGCCAAATGTGAACGGCATTTGTTTGCGTAAACCACCTATCATTTTAATAACTTGTGTATCAAAATTTACTTTTATTTCTGTTTTTATCAATCTTGCTTTGATACTTTCCATGGCATGTATAATGCTTCCTGCAGTGAGAAATAAGCAAGATTTAAAAAAAGCATGGGTAATTAAATGAAAAAATGCCAACTCGGGATGCCCTACACCCAGAGCGATCATCATAAAACCCAATTGTGAAATGGTAGAATAAGCGAGAATTTTTTTGAGATCGTATTGCCCAGCGGCTGTGTATGAACCCATAAATGCTGTAATACAACCGATGCACGTAGCAAACATCAAAATATCGGGATGCAATAAAATGAATACTTTGCATAAAAGAAATATTCCTGCGGCTACCATCGTGGCTGCGTGCATCAAAGCTGAAACAGGTGTAGGCCCTTGCATGGCATCAGGAAGCCAACCTTGAAATGGAAATTGAGCCGATTTGCCCAAAGAGGCAATTAAAAATCCGCCTCCTATCAAAAAAGCATATAAAACAGGTGCGGTAATTGTGCCAGATTGCTGTAATTCTATGATTTCTTGCAAGGAAAATGTACCCCAAACGGAATAGCAAATACATATTGCCACTATAAATCCCATATCTGCTACTCGATTGACCAAGAATGCCTTCATAGCCGCTTTGGCTGCTTTAATGTTTTTAAACCAAAATCCTACCAATAAAAATGAACTGAAACCTAGTAATTCCCAGAAGATAAACATAAAAAATAAGTTGTCGCTCATGACAAAACCAAACATGGAAAATATAAATAAGGACAAAAACCCATAATACCTAGCCGTGTTTTCTTCATCGTGCATATAGGATATTGAAAAAACATTGACCAAAAGGGCAATAAAAGAAATCAAAGTAAGAAAAATAGCTTGGGTAGAATTAAGGAAAATTTCAAAGCTTATTTTGTGGGCATTCCATTCCAACCAATTGATTTTGATTAGGTAAGAGCTTTGATTTACTTCAAAATTAAGCCCAAAGCAAATCAAAAAATACACAAAACAAAAAGCGGAGGCTATAAATCCATTTTGAAAATATTTGGGGAAAACCAAAGCCTTAAAAGCAAAAATTAAAGGCAAAAGCAATAATAAAGCGATTGCGATTTCTATTTTAGGCATTTTTGTCAGTATTTTTATTGCCCAAAGTAGAAAAAGTATCAGGATTAATGTTTTGAGAATAGCCAAAAAGTTTGACCAAAATAGCCAAAGCTACCACAATTTCT
>JAAFJZ010000217.1:0-2212 GCA_013298205.1 Cytophagales bacterium | reverse complement strand
GCTACAGCTACCAGCATGATAAAAAGCCCAAAAAGTTGTCCTTGAGCCAAATCTCCATTTAATTTAGCAAAAACAATCATATTGATATTGACAGCATTGAGCATGAGTTCCAAGCCCATGAGCATTCTAATCATATTTTTTTGAACCAATAGATTAAAAATGCCTAAGGCAAAAAGTACAACCGAAACAATAAGTGGGGCTACAACCATATTAATTTGGTAAAATTAAGAGCTTAAACCCAAACTTCAAATTTTTGTATGAATAACTTGATTCTACCTGCTATTTTTAAAACTTAATTTGGCAAATATCCATTTAAAATGGTCTCACCTTTATCTTTCAAAATCTCCCTTAAATGGCTATGAAAAAACATAAATTTTTCTAAGATTTCTTTTTCCTCATCCGGATTTATAGATTTTTTAAGCAAAATGGCTTGTTCGGCAATCTTTTGTTTTAAATATTCTACACGCAGTTTAAGCCTTACTTCATACAAAGCTTGTTTGGCATTGTCATCGTTTTCTTTTTCAAACATACCCCATTGGCGTTCTTTCCAATGCGGACTCAGCGTGTATCGGGTTGTTATGGTTTCTGCCACATATTGTATAATGGTAGCGTCTGAAAGTGAATCAAAATAGCTTTTATTGGGAATTGTGTTTTCAGCAAACGACTTTTTGAGTGTGTCTAACATTTGAATATGACGAGGTTCTCGAAAAGGAATATCTTCTATATCTACTATATCATCCAAAAATGATGCATAATATTTTTTATTTCCATCAAAGCAAGTAGCAATAATAATTCTAATAAATTCCGCTTCTAAAAGTTTGATAATGAATATATTGTCTTCAATTTCGCTTGTATTTTCTGGCAAATCTTCATACGGTAATTCAGGTAAATAGCCATTTTCATCGGGCAAAAGTTGGGTTTCAATTTGAGCTAATGAGGCTTGTTGTTCTGAAGCTGCTTTTTTAGCATTTTTTATTATGACTAATTTGAGCTCATTGTGAAGCCATTCCTCTTTTACATCCAGTACTTGAGCGGAAACCTGCAAAAGCACATTTCTTTTCATTACATCCGATATTTTAGAAATGCTACCCAAAACATCATGAATAACATCTACTTTTTTAAAAGGATCGTTATTCGATTCAGCCAGTTTGGTTTTGGCTTTGAAGGAAATAAAATCTTGAACATAGGTAGTCAAGTATTTTTTAAAACTTATTGCATCGTTCTTTTTGGCAAAACTATCTGGGTCTTCATTTTCAGGAAACAATACCACTCTCACGTCCATTCCTTCTTCCAAAATGAGGTCAATGCCTCGTATAGAAGCGCCTATTCCTGCTTTATCAGCGTCATAAAGTAAGGTAATATTGTTAGTAAATCGCTTAATAAGCCGTATTTGCTCTGAAGTGATGGCTGTACCAGAAGTAGCGACCACGTTTTCAATACCTGCTTTATTCATTGAAATCACATCGGTATAACCTTCCACCATATAACACAAATCTTGGTTGCGAATGGCGTTTTTGGCTTGAAAAATACCATAAACAATTTGGCTTTTATGGTAAACCTCGGTTTCGGGTGAATTGATATACTTCGGCTGATTTTTATCGTTTGTAAGTATTCTGGCACCAAAAGCGATGGTTTTGCCCGAAATATTATGAATAGGAAACATAACACGGTTCCTAAAACGGTCGTATTTTTTGTTTTCCCCTTCATTAATTACCAAAAGCCCTGATTTTTCTATAATCGAAGGTTCAAACTGGTTTTTTAGCATCAATTTATCTAGCGTGTCCCAACCAGACATAGCATACCCTAGGTCAAATTTCTTAATAATTTCATCTGTAAAACCTCTTTCATAAAAATAGCTCAAGCCCACACTCTTGCCTTCGTCTGTTTGAGAAAGATTGTTATTAAAATGCTCCTTAGCAAAATTGAGTAAGATAAAAAGGCTTTCCTTGGTAGTAGATTCCTGCTTCCACTCGGGGTTTTGGGTTTGGGTTTCTTCTATGGTGATATTGTATTTTTTTGCCAAATAGCGTATCGCATCCAAATATTGCAAACCCTCCATTTCCATCACAAAAGTAAGGCTATCGCCACCTTTGCCTGAGCTGAAATCCTTAAAAATTCCTTTTGAAGGCACTACATAAAAAGAAGGTGTTTTTTCGTTTACAAAAGGTGAAAGCGCACGGTACTGACTGCCACTTTTTAGATCGGAAGAGCG
>JAAFJZ010000216.1 GCA_013298205.1 Cytophagales bacterium | reverse complement strand
CTTTCACATTAAGATTTGAAATTTAAACTTATATTTTCTGGGTTTTTAATTTTTACTATTTCATTAATTTATGGGCAAGAAGAACCCAAAAAGAAAGGAAGTGATTTTTTTAAACTAAATGATCCACACATCAAGTACATGATACCTGATGTGGACGTAATTCATGAAGAAAAAACCAGCTCTCAACCTCAAAACATGGTTCAGAAAAAGTATTTTCAAATGGAAATGAAACAAATAATTTTTAATCCCAATCGTAGTTTTTCTATTGTAAGAACTGATACAACAAATTTGTTTGAAGAAGATTTGGATTTGATTTCAGATATGGATGCTGATGAAAGTGAAGATCTTTCTATCGTAGAAGTAAACGAAGAGATAAACCTTGATAGTACTTGGGTAAAGATAGCTGATTATTATTCGATTTGGGACTCACGAAGTGTTAACCCCTACAAAATAGATCCTTCAGAACTAAAAGATACCACAACTTTGATTCTTTATGACAGTACTAGGGGCAGAAATTGGTCTGTTCCTCTCAGTTATTGTAAAATAAATGATGATTTTGGAACTCGAAAATACCGCTGGCATTACGGAACTGATTTAGATTTGAGTATCGGAGACAGTGTTTTTAATGTTTTTGATGGAATCGTGAGAATTTGCAAATACGACCCCAGGGGCTATGGGAACTATGTTTTGGTGCGGCATAACAATGGCTTAGAAACGGTATATGGGCATTTGAGTAGACAGTTGGTAAAAGTCGGACAAATCGTAAAAGCAGGTTCTTTGGTAGGATGGGGAGGAAATACAGGAAGAAGTTCTGGTCCACATTTGCATTTTGAAATGAGATACCAAGGTTATGCTATAGATCCAGAGTATTTTTTCGATTTCTCTAAAAAGAAACTTAGAAGGCAGATTGCGTACATTACCCCCTACAACTTCACGTATTTAAAACAAGCTAGACAAAAGTTTTACCATAAAGTACGCTCTGGCGACTCGCTTTATGGCATTGCTTCCAAATATAGAATTTCTGCTTCTAAGTTGAAAAGATTAAACGGATTATCGAATTCGACCATGCTAAGAGTAGGTAGAAAACTTAGGTTAAGATAATTTTTATTTACCTAATTCTTTTTTTAATTTGTTCTACCGCTTTTTGATTTTATTAAATTAAAAAATGAATTATTTAATCAAGCTCTTTGTTAAAAAAATATTATGACAATAGACGAACTTT
Organism: Cytophagales bacterium; assembly: GCA_013298205.1. Lineage (GTDB taxonomy): Bacteria > Bacteroidota > Bacteroidia > Cytophagales > UBA9547 > JAAFJZ01. The sequence continues at coordinate 3,949 of JAAFJZ010000216.1, read as the reverse complement.
CAGCTCAAATCGCTCAATATAAAGCATCAGGTAAAACATTTTTTACTACTTCCTCTTTTCAAAGCCACAGCTTGGTTATGTTGCATATTTTGAATGAAATAGAACCTAATATCCCTGTTTATTTTTTGAATACTGGCTTTCATTTCCCTGAAACTTTAGCTTTTAGAGATCAAATTACAAAACTTTGGAATTTGAACTTAAAAATTTCTTCTGCAAGCAAACCTCGTTCTTTGCAAAAAGATATTGACGGGAAATTTTACTATGTGTCTGACCCCGATTATTGCTGCCATATTAACAAAGTAGAACCAATGGACGCTATTTTGGCTGAATACGATGTTTGGATAAATGGAGTAAGAGCTTCGCAAAGTGCAGTAAGACAAGGATTTAAGATAGAGGAAAAGTCAAAATATGGTGTAGTTCGTTTCCACCCTATGCTTGATTGGACTTCAAAAATGATAAACGATTACTTAAATAAATATGAAATACCAAGACATCCGTTAGAAGATAAAGGTTATTTTAGCATAGGCTGTGAGCCTTGTACACGCAAATATGACCCCAATATGACCGAGCGTGAATCGAGATGGTTTGGTTTAAACAAAACAGAATGTGGTCTTAATACAACTTTGGTAGAAACAAAACCTTAATTTTATTGAATAGGGTTTATGTTATAATTTTTTAATTAAAACTGATTATTTTGGCTCCATGTCAAGTTCTTTAACTTTTTTGCGCATCATTAAATCTTAGTTTAAATATTTTAAAAAATTGCCTCATGTTTTGCCTTAAACTGCTCATATTTCTTCAGATTTTCAGCGTAAATTATGCTACAAACTATGGTGACATTATTTCCAAATATCACTATTGTCCTGCCGAGGTCAGTTTTTTAGATGAAGAAGTCAATATTAGCTTGAGAGATAATAAATTAGATAGAATACGTTTGAACTATGCAGATTTTAAGGTAATTATAGGTATTTTTGATAATGTAATAGTGGAGCTTAAATCTTCAAACAAAACTCAATATTATTTAAGTTTTGAAAATCGAAAATTGAGAGATGAATTTTTAGCTATCTTACAAATACAGGAAAAAAAAGTCAGAAAGAGATTTAGGCATCAATATTTTTTAATTCCTTTAGCTTTTTTCTTTCCTTTTAATATTTAACAAAATCGTTCTTTTTCAACACAATTTTTTAAGGAAACTTTACTTCCATTTTTATTTTTCCTTTAGACAACAATTGAGCGTAAAAATATCCTGAACTAGGCTGAATATTCAAAACACCTATGCTATCTACTTTGCAATCTAGTTTTAAGTTCGGATGAAGTGAAAATCCTGACAATGATTGAGATGCTTGCGCTTTTAAATCGTTTAGCGTGCTTTGAAATGGATAGCTGAAATCGCTTTCAATTTTCTTTACAATCTTATCTTCCGTAAACCAGCTGGCTACGTTTACCAACATATTTTTTGATGAAACATCCAATTTTAAATCTTTTACTTTTAATGAATTTTCTTTGGAGTCTATATAAGGTTTTCCTTTCAAATATACTTTGGCGTTCAAACTTCCACTCAACCAAGTTGTGATAACCATATTTTCGCCCGAGCCATATAAGTCTATGCTATCTAGAACTACTGTTTTATTGCTTTTAGGGAAAGAAAATGTTTTGCCTTTTAGAGGTTGTGAAACCCATTTTTTCACCTCTTCTTGGGTTACCCTTGAAAGAGAGTTAACCTCAAAAGAGGAATCTTTGATAGGTTCTATTTTTAAAAGAGGAAGCGCATAGCTGGTGTTATTTTCGGGTTTGTGCCCCATGGTTACATCTGTTAGTGTTTTTAAACTAGCATAAAACCTCATATTTTCATTTTGTATATCAAAAGGTGAAAGTTTTATTTCTTGAGGGCTCATGACAAGCCATGCTTTGTATGTAGGGTTGATGAGCAAAGGCTTTTGAATGGCTTGCCAAACCTGATCTGCATAAATTTTAAAATCTATTTTTTCATATAAATATTGATCTAACGCGGTAAGTAATATTTTAGAATTGTTTTTGAGGTATAAATCTAAAATGGGCGTAACTTCTAAACTTATAGGTCCTAAGGTTATTGAAGGGCTAGTCTGCCATTTTATACCTTTGAATTGTGTTTGGGTTTTGATGCGCCAATCGGGCATGGCTGTTATTACAGTTTCTAAATTAACCATACCTATTAAAACTAAAGGACTTTTATAGCTGGTTTTAAAACCAAATATATCAATTTCGTAGTTAAAAAGTAGGTCTGCCTTAAGAGGCAGTTCTACCTGAATGGCTTGGTTTTGAAAATGAATAATAGGCTTGCCATCTGCATAAAGATTAAGTTTTAACTTATGATCCAATAAAGTGGTATCGGAATATAGTAAGCCTTTATAAAAATTTGCAGCCCAATTTTGTGAAACGATTGCAGAAATAGAAATTGGCATATTGATAACTGTAGATTTTCTCCCTTCGCTTAAAGGTAAATCGTAAGCTCGTGGTTTGTCTGCTGAAATATTTCTTGGTTTACACGAAAATAATATCAAAGTAAAAAAGATAATAAGGTTACAATATTGTATTGCGATTTTCATTTTATGAGTATTTGTTGATTCAAATTGATTACTAAAATTTATTTAAACTAACCATCGAGGTTAAATTTCATTAATTCTTGTTCTAATTCGGCTACAGTAGGCATTTGTTTTTGTAGTTCTAAAGGCAAATTTTTAAGAAAAGTAAATTCGCTTACGCCTATGGGTTTGTTTATGTCTTGTAATGAAAACTCAACATCGAGTTCATTTTTATTTTTGCATAACAAAATGCCGATAGTTGCTTCGTCAACATCTGTTTTTAAAGTGCTGTTTACAGCTGATAAATAAAAATTTAGTTTTCCGATGTGTTCTGGCTCAAATTCACCAATCTTTAGTTCGATGACCACATAGCAATGTAGTTTGGTGTGGTAAAAAAGCATGTCTATAAAGTGTTCTCGGTCATTAAACTCTATCTTGTATTGTCTGCCTAAAAATGCAAATCCTTTTCCTAGTTCAATTATAAACTTAGATATATTTTCTACTAAACCTTTTTCAATATCTTTTTCTTGAGCGTTTTCTTCGAGTGTAAGAAAATCAAAGTTATAGGGATTTTTTAATGTTTCGTTTAATAAATCTGCTTTTAAGGCAGGCAAGGTGTTTTTGAAATTGGTAATTGCTTTGCCTTGGCGATTAAATAAATTACTTTCGATTTGTAAATTCAGAATATCACGGCTCCAATTGTTCTTGACCGTTTCCTTAAAATAGAAGATGGTTTCTTGTTTGGTTTTGATTTTTTGAAGTGCCAAAACGATATGTCTCCAAGGTAGTTTATAACAATAGTTTTCTACAAAATCTGGTATATCGTTTTCATTTTCTAATTTTCCACCAGCTTGGTGGAAAATTGTTAAATATTGATTATCAATTACTTGTAATTTTCCACCAGCTTGGTGGAAAATTGAGTTTTCCAAATTATAGGTTTGATAAAATTGCTTCATGGCATACAAGTTGCTCTTTGAAAAACCTGTTATGCTTTCAAATTCTTTCCTTAAATCAATACTTAATTGATTGATAATTCCTGACCCCCAATTTCCTTTGTTTAGCTTCTCATCTATCTGTTTTCCTATTTCCCAATACAAAACAATGAGTTCTTTATTAACTGCAAGCGTGGCATTAATTTGGCTAGTTTTGATTTTTTGTTTTAAATCATTAAGCCAATTGGCATAATCAGTTTTTATGATTTCCATTGTGTATTTCTTTACCCATTTAGAGCTTAAATATAACTAAATTTACTAAACCAATTGACACTTTATAGGCGTTTTGTGTGAATGATTCTCTTCAATTACATCATTTTTTCTTTTAAAAACTTGCTTGTATAGCCTTTGTCAGATTTAATCATTTCTTCTGGAGTACCTTCAAAAACTATATAT
>JAAFJZ010000215.1:795-5203 GCA_013298205.1 Cytophagales bacterium | reverse complement strand
TACCACCACCTACAAAACAGTCTAAAACTGTGTCACCTTCATTACTTGCCATTTTGACAATTCTATCTAAAAGAGCAATAGGTTTTTGAGTAGGATAACCAATAATTTCTTTTGATGTTCCTTTGAGGGCTGGGACATTATCCCACATATTATTGATTGGTGCCCCTTTGTATTCGTCCAAAAATAGTTTTTTATAAATCTGCTTGCTTTTATCTTCTGGAAAATATAGTTGTCCTGTTCTATCCATTTCCTCCATTTTTTCTCTTGAAACAGCCCAACCGTTAGGTGGTGTTTTATACCCTTTGTAGTCGTATTGCAAATTTGGGCGTGGATTTGGACTACGCATTACAGTAGCCATAAATTTTCTGCCATTTTCATCTACTCTTGTAAAATGTTCGGCTACGTAATCATCATCTTTAACAAGTACAGCGTTGTAAATATATGTATCACTTTTGGTATAATAGTAAATCGTATCTGTTGCGGTTGAAAGTTCTCTCATTCCTGCCAACGCAGAACCGCCTTTTCTTTTCCAAATAATTTCACTTCTAAAATTATTAGTTCCGAAAATTTTATCCAAGATATGCACTCGTATATGGGCGTTAGCGTGCCAATCGCAATGCACAAAAATACTCCCTGTTGGCTTTAAAATTCTGTGCATTTCTTGTACTCTCTCTTTCAGCCAAGCAATGTAATGGTCTATGCCTCCTGAAAATCTGTCCTCAAAACTGCGAATTTCACCCTTGTCGCCCCAAATGACCTCGTAAGTTCGGTTTGAGAAAAAAGGCGGGTCTATATAAATCAAATCTACTGTTTCGCTGTCTATCGTTTTCAAAACCTCCAAACAGTCACCTAAAATTAGTTTGTTCATTTTGTAATATTTTCTTTGATTTGTGTTGCACAAGAAAGGTAAATGATACATTCACGAACTAAATCTAAAACACTAAACAAACACTCATCAAATTCCTGTTCTGGAATACGGAATGTAAAGTTATCTTCTGTTCTTGTACCAAAATCAAAACTTTTATGCTCAATATAGTTCCTAATTGCGCTTATTTCTTTGGCTTTGGGTTCAATTAAATTTTTAAAACCTTCTTCATTAGTATAAATGTCTTTACTTGCCCAATATAATGCACGAAGCATTAAATTTCTGCTTTCAGTAAAGGTATTTGAAAGCCCCTTATTTTTGTCTAAATTTTTGTACCAAATACGGTTAAACGCAACTCTATCGTTTTTGATGTTTAACTGAAAAATTCCATTTATCAAATACGCTAATTTATCAAAAATAGCGTAAGCACTTGAAAAAGCGGATTTCTTTTGTTGTTTGGAATGTTTAGAATTGAATGATTGATAAAATTGGTATCTTGAAAAAACAAAATCATCTTTGATATTTTCAAATAGTTCTACAAATTCAGTTTCTATGTTTCCATTTAATACTATGTCATCTTTGCTGCTTGCTAATCTTATATCAAGATTTGATAAAGGGTTTAAACAAAGTTCGTGTTTGATGCACCATTCTAAATAATCTTTTTCATTAGTATTTTCTTCAAAATCTTCTCTTAAAAATTTGTATTCAAGATATTGTCCATAATTTTTTTCTATGGCTTGTACTCTTGCAAGCACGTCATCTCTATACTGCTCATAAACAAATTTTTGTAATCCTGATTTTAAGAATTGGTGTGCTAATTGAATATAAGCAACTTGATATTTAGGTTGAGAAATATAATGTAAGGCATACAACATTAGATTGTTTCCTATATTAATTTGAGGCATACCCGTACCTTTATCCATTTTATACGCCTTATTCCAAAAGTCAAATGCAAGTATAAATCTGCCCAAATTATTTAGTCGGTTGCCTAAGTTTGTTAAAATATTTGAATGTAATTTTTCATCTGTCTGCGTTGTTACAAAACTTAATGCAAGTTTTTTACTTCGTTACCTATTATTTCCTGCTCCCATTCCCAATCTTGTTCCGTTTGAGCAATATCAAGTCTATGTAAATCGCCATAAGCAACTGACAAGTAATAGTGAAACAAGCATTTATTTTCTATCTTATTTATTCGGCTTTCATTTTTCCCTAACTTCTCAATGGAAAACTTAATACTCATTTTATCAGAGTTCTCAGATGCTAAGTCAATGAGTTGCCCTGCACTTTCAACAAGTGTCGTTTCGTCTGTTTCGTTATCGTTGAGTATGCGTTTTAGGTTGTCTGTTTCTGTCATTGGTTTTATGATTGTTAGTTTTTATAATAGCCTGCAACGTTTTGCAGCTTGGCGAAGTGGCGGAAATCGAAGCACAAAACTTCAATTTTGCACAAAAGTTGAACCGAAGAACAACTGTTGAATTTAGCACTAAACCCGCCATTTTGCCAAACTGATGTTAGCGGAAGCCTTTTTGAGTTTTTAATCCAATAGCTCAACGCAGTTAAACCCTTTTTCGTTTAGTAGTTGTATGACTTTTTGTGCAATTTCAACTTCACTTTCAACTCTTAATATTTTGTCACAGTCATCAAGGTCAAAGTTGCAAGTTTGCACGTAATCAAATAACCAAATTTCTTTCGTTATCATCTCGGCTGTTCTTTTTTTGGTTACGGAAGTTGCAAATACAGCTATTAAGTTTTTTGAACTCTTCATAGCCTTTTAGTTTGCAAACTTTAATCCTACAATACCAATGACAATAAGCAAAGCCGCTAAAAGTCTTAAAGTACTTGCAGAGTCACCAAAAAAAATAATTCCAACAATCAAAGTTCCAATTGCACCGATGCCCGTCCAAACAGCATAGGCAGTTCCTATCGGAATTGTCTTTTGTGAGTACCAGAGTAAAACTCCACTTATAGTCATTGAGCCTATTGCTAAAACTAACCATAATAACTTATTGTTTGTCGCCTGTTGTGACATTTTCAGACCTAATGGCCACCCAATTTCAAAAATACCCGCAATTATTAAAGCTATCCAGTTCATACTATTTTTTTTGCAAAGTTCAACAATAGCATAATAAAAACTGTTGACCTTAGGTCAATTAAATTAGTACAAAACTAAATTTTGGCTCTGATTCTACTTAATCTTTCAACAGATACATTTAGGTAAGTCGCAATAATTTTTAGTGGAACTTCTTGTAACAGTCTCGGGTAGTAGTTTAGTATTTTTTCATATCGTTGTGCAGCGTTCAAAGTTGCTATTTCTTTCAATTTTTGTTCCAACTGTACAATATATTGTTCCATAAACATCAAGTCATACTCTAAAAACCAAGGGTATTTTGTCTTAGCTTCTGAATATTTATTATAGTTAATGCAAAGCAACTCAATATCCGTTACAGCAATTATGCTTTCGGCACTTTTTGTTTGATAAGTAAAACTATCAAATGAGAAAGCGATATCCCCTGCTAAATAAATATCTGTTGTAACGACTTTGTCGTCAAAGTTAAAACATTTTATCGCTACTCCTTTTGTAATGATATAATTTTCCTTACAAACTTGTCCATCGTTTAGTAAATAAGTGTTTTTCTTAATGCTTTTTTGTGTAAACAGCGATTGGATAACGTTTGCTTTATCAGTATCAATTGAATTTAAAAAATTAAAATAGTCTAAGTTGTCTTTCATAATTCTCTATGAACCTAAGATTTAGTTGTCCGTTTAAGGTTTCCGCTAACGAGCAGGGCTTTGTGCAGGTTGGGAAATAGAATTCCGTCAGCCCATAACCAAAGCCCAATAATTGCAATATTGCTGATGTTTTATTCATAAGCCAAATTTATAACGTCCAGCTGGAACTGAAGTTAAATAGTAGTACAAATGTTGAGGCTTATTCCGTCTGCCCAACTTGCACAAAACCCAATGTTAGCTGTAGTGCTTCTTGTCTATAGTTGTTCAAGTTCATATTACTAATGATACTTTTTAATTATTCTATGTTCTATTCTGAGAACAATGTAAACGTCTTTCCGTCAAACCGATATAAATCGCCACCTGTTGTACCAACCCATAAATTTCCTTCATTGTCTTCCACAATTGTACCAGCTATTTTATTTGTAGAACCACTTATTATAGGAAAATACTCAAATGATTTGCCATTATATTTGCATATACCACAACTATTTTTTCTATTTTCTAGAGGAAACCATAAATTATCGTTATGGTCTTTATACCCACCAAATGGACTCCCTTGTAGGAAACTTTCCTCTCTTGTAAAAGTTTGAACATTGTCTTTAGAATAACGAACAAGAATATTCCAATTGCTAAACCATACATTACCAGCTTTGTCTTTTACTCTCGGTATCAAATTACTTGGTTTAGCGTTTAAAGCCCACTCTTGATTGTTAGTAAGTGTTTTACCATCGTAGCAAAACACACCTTGTGAAGCTCTTCCACCAAACCAAATTTTGCCTTCGGCATCTTCTACAATTCTTTCTATCCAACCAA
>JAAFJZ010000215.1:0-774 GCA_013298205.1 Cytophagales bacterium | reverse complement strand
CATCGTTTACAGTAAAATTGGTAAACGTTTTTCCATCATATCTGTACACTGCTTTGTCTGCAGCAAACCAATAATGCCCTTTACTATCTTGAATAATATCAAATATTTCATTTTCTTGACTAACTATACCATACAGAGGGTCTGTTGTGGTGGGTTGATACAGTTTAGCATTTGCTCCTCTAAGTGTGGTTGTAGAAATTTTTGCAAAAGTATTTCCGTCCCAAGTTGTAACACCATCTGATGTCCCAAGCCAAATAATGCCTTTTGTATCTTCATAAATAGAACCAACAGAATTGTTGCTTAATCCATCAGTTGTAGTGTATTGTCTAAATAATTTACCATCATAACGATATACACCTCCATTTGAGGTGCCAAACCACAGGCTACCCTTAGTGTCTTTTAGGGAAGAGTTTATTTGGTCTGTTTCTCTCGCCCAATGTGATTTTTTAAATTTTGGATATCCGACTTTTTCGGTTTTGATAATCTTGGTCTGTTCTGTTGATGAATTGGTCTTTACCTGTCCGTTGCAAGAAGTCAAAAACATTGTCACCGAAAAAGTGAAGCTGATATTTAGTATGTTTAGTTTTGTCATATCTTTTGAATTATTTTGTTTTAAATTGTTCGTTTTTTGTCGAGTTGTCGTGATAGCATTACAGCTAACGTACAAGGCTTGGCGAAGGCGGGATTAGAAAGCACAAAACTTCACTAAGCACAAAAGTTTATTAAAAATTTCGAAAGTTTAAATTAGCACTTCTGCCCCGCTTTTCGCCAAAC
>JAAFJZ010000214.1 GCA_013298205.1 Cytophagales bacterium | reverse complement strand
ACAAGCTAGATTACCTGAAATAATAGTAATATCGTTTTCACTAAAGCCCGTAACGGTGTTAACAGTGGCCATAAATGGAGAATTATATCGTAATACTATGTTAATTACACCCCCTGGAGTAGTTGTAGATGAAATAATTGTAGCAAGACCAAAATCAAATTTGACATTTTGATCGTTAGGTAATGGTGGTGGAGTAAAAGAGATATTAAAATCCTGATCTTCACAAACATTTTGACTACTAAAAGTGGTAGATCCTGTAACTGTTGGTCTATTTGCTACACTAAAATAATTTAATGTGGTATTTCTGCATCCCGATCTATTAGTTATAGATAGTCTTATAGGAAAAGTTCCAGGACTAGAATAAGTGTAAGTTGGTACTCTGTTTAGAGAAAAAGTGGGGTCTACAGGTGAAATAATCCTTAAAGGTGAGCCATCTCCCATGTCCCATTCATAAAGTCTAAAAATTTCATTTTGTACCGTCCTATCTAATAATGGAGCTTTTGCTGGTAAGCAACCTAAGGATTGGTCTACGACAAACTCAGGATTAGGGGTGGGATAAACATCAAACCTGTCGAAAACAGTATTTATACAAATGCCATTATTAACATTTAGAATTACATTGTAAGAACCACTAGCGTTAAAAGTGTGAATTGGATTGAAACTTGTTGTAGTTGTATTATCACCCAAATCCCAAGTGAAAGTGATTCCGGGAGAAGTTGGGGATGTATTAATTATTTTCATTTGTTCTACAATAGCACAAACAGGAATTTTATCAAATCTAAATTCAGCTTTGGGTTTGGGTAAAACAGTTACAGTCTTAGTAGCTGTACTTATTAGTCCACCTAAACATGTAATAGTTAAACTTACATCATAGAGAGTAATTCCACCATTAGATTTAAAAACTTTATAAGGGCTTTGAGCAGAAGTAGGCAACCCAACTCCAAAATTCCAAATTCTGTTAGAAACAAATCCAATTGATTTATCAATAAACTGTGTACCCAAATCCTCGCAACCTATTATTGAACTATTCGTTGTGAATGCCGAAGTACACTGTGCATAAGATTGTTTGAAAGAGACAAAACTTAAGATTAAAACAATCACAGAAGCAATTATTTTCCTATTTACAATATAAGAATTCAAGTTTTATAAAATTTTAATTTAAATATTCCGCAATAATATATAAAAATATTGGTTTTCCGAAAAAATTCTTACTTTTACCGAAAAAAAAACAATTACACCCATTTACTCAAAAACTTATGAAAAAATTATTCTTTTTATTGTTAATTTCAACAGCAACTTTAATTACCTCTTGTTCTATAACTAAGCCTAATGGTTTCTCAAACAATGAAATTGGAACTAAAGAAGGTGTTTCTCGTGCAACGTTTGTTTTGGGTATTCCAATAGATGGTGGTGATTATTCTGTAAGAACTGCAGCAAGAAATGCAAAAATTACCAAAATAGCTTGTGTCGATAAAAGAATTAAAAACTATCTACTTGTTTATATCGTTGAAACAATAGTAACGGGCGAATAACCCCTGTTAGGATAGCAATGTTAAGAAAAAAACTATTACTTGGGCAAATAATTTTATGTTTTGCTATTTCAAAACTAGGCTTTGCTCAAGTAAATCTTCCTCCCGATTTATTTTTATCTGATTCTTTTAAGATAAAATCTAATGCAATACGTTCTGTAATTATCAGAAAATCAATAGCAAATTCAAATGTGCTCCATCCTTTTTTTGAAAAAATTCAATTTGACACTTTAGGTAGACCTTTTGAAGTAGAACTATATGATTTATCGAACGCTTTGGTAACCCGAAAAAGTAGATTATTTAATGATCAAGGAAATATTACGCAAGAAAAAAGAATACTCACTGATAAATTAATAGAACAAAAATATGAATATAGTTTTATTTCACCTTCAAACATTCCTTCAGAAGTAAAAGTTTACACCAACAACATCCAAACTTTTTTAGCCGATATTGTAATTGACAAAAAGAAAAATAAAACTTCTATCTCCTATACATTTTTACCAAACAACGAGCTTATTTCAAGTGAAAGTTTTAGCTTTATTCAAAACAAACTAAATCATTACACAAAAGATAAACCAAAAGGAAATATTACATCTTATAGTGAATTCAAATATGAAACAAAATTTGGAAAAGTAGCAGAACAAACCAATTATAATGCTTCTGGGGTATTTACATCAAAAATAAAATATGAATACGATCCAAATGTTGGTAATTTAATTTCTGTAGCTAGTTACGATCAAAGAAAACAATTAGTCTCTAATAATAAATTTTATTACAATTCTTCAAACTTTTTAGAAAAAGAAGAAAAATACAATGAAAAAAGTTCTTTAACAGCTAGTTTAAAATACAGATATGATATTAATGGTAACATGATTGAGTCAAATTGGCTTGACAAAAATGGAAAAGCCGTATATGATTATTTTTATGAGTATGATGCCCAAGGAAATGAGTTACTTTCCAAAGAATTAATTGAAGGTAAATTTATAAGCAGAGAAACGAAATATACTTTTGACAAAAAAAGAAACAAATTAGAAGAACAACACTTTGATACAGATGGAAATTTAATCTCAAAATTTCAATTCAAATACGATAGAGATTCAAGCTTAGTAGAAGAAGTGGGGATAAATGAAAGTGAAGAAGTAGATTACAGGGTAATTTATGTGCGAAATATGAATAATGATATAGATGAAACAATTTTGCTAAATGCTGATGGTTCTACAAAAAGCCATGTTTACAAAACTTATGATGCAAATCAAAATGTTATTGAACAAAATGAATGGCTATTTGGAAAATATAACGTTAAAAAAACGGTTTTTACTTATGATGACAAAGGGAAATTGACTAAAAAAACAGAATATGATCCATCTGAAAATTCTCGAACCAAAATTGATATCAAATACAATGACGAGAATTCAATTATTGAGGTTCATCATTATGATTTAATTTCAGGAAAATTAACACATAAAACTAAATACAATTATAATAAATTTGGAATTTTACATTCTGAACAATCTTTTGATTTAAGTGATGCCCAAAAAGGCAAAACAGAGTATATTACAGACTATGATTCAGGTGTGCTACTTAAAGTTGTTCACTTTGATAAAAACAATAATCCACTAACGTATACCACTTATACCTACGAGTATTTTGACAAATAAAGAACTACAAATTGATTTTTGTAATAACATTCAATCTGTAAATACCCAATTAAAGGGGAAAATTCAAAATAAGGTTAATTTAAAAACAAAACCTTTAGGTTCACTTGGACATCTTGAAGATTTGGCTATTCAAATTTCTTGTATTTTAAATACTATAAATCCTGAAATCAAAAATCCTAGCATGCTTATTTTTGCTGGTGATCATGGTATTGCAGATGAAGGGGTAAGTGCTTATCCCAAAGTAGTTACACATCAAATGGTACTTAATTTTTTGGCTGGTGGTGCAGCAATAAATGTATTTTGCAAGCAACATGGATTAGATTTACAAATTGTAGATGCAGGTGTAGATTTTGAATTTGAACCGAATGAAAAATTAATCGATTCTAAAATTGGAAGGGGAACAGCTAGTTTTTTACATCAAGCTGCTATGTCAAATACCGAAGCAAAAGTATCATTAAGGAGTGGTGCTAAAATTGTAGAAAAAATTAAAAATCAAGATTGCAATTTGATTGCTTTTGGAGAAATGGGAATCGGAAATACGTCTTCAGCTGCTATTCTACTTTCTTTGCTCTGCAATATTCCTTTAGAAAATCTTATTGGCAAAGGAACCGGTTTAGATACTATAAAACTAAAACATAAAACAGAAATCCTTCAAATTGCACTTTTAAAATCTAATTTAAGTTCTAAAGATAATATAATAGACATAATTTCTTATTTTGGAGGATTTGAAATTTTGCAAATAAGCGGTGCAATGCTCAAAGCCGCAGAACAAAAAATGATTATCCTTATTGATGGTTTTATAGCTACTGCTGCATGGGTTATAGCCTTAAAAATAGCTCCTCAAGTAAAAGATTATGGAATCTTTTGTCATCTTTCTGATGAAAAAGGACATCAATTGGTTTGTGAACATTTACAAGTAAGACCATTACTTCATTTATCGCTTCGTTTAGGAGAAGGCTCTGGGGCCGCTTTAGCTTTTCCTCTTATTCAATCTGCAGTCTTGTTTTTAAAAGAAATGGCTTCATTTGAAGAAGCGAATGTAGATTCTAAAGAGAAAAATAATTTACAATAGTTCAAAAAAAAACCACAACTTTTTATAAAAGCTGTGGTTTTTTTTGAAAATATATTTGAAGAATTATTTTCTTTTCGTTACTTGTTTAACTTTTTCAATTATGTTTTCTGAAGTTAATCCGTATTTCATCATCAATTCATCTGGTGTTCCACTTTCACCAAAAGTATCATTTACAGAAACCATTTCTAAAGGATAAGGCTGATTTTGACAAAGTAATGATGCTACACTTTCTCCCAATCCGCCAGCTTTCATGTGTTCTTCAGCTGTAACTACGCAACGGGTTTTAGCCAAAGATTTTAAAATAGCTTCAGAATCGAATGGTTTAATTGTATGTATATTGATAATTTCTGCGCTAATACCCATTTCAGCAAGTTTTTCACCTGCGATTATGGCTTCCCAAACCAAATGACCTGTAGCTACAATCGTTACATCGGTGCCTTCACTTACTATCCATGCTTTACCTATTTCAAAATTGACACCTTTTGTAAAGTTAGGCACTACAGGTCTTCCAAATCTTAAATATGCTGGACCATTGTGCTCTGCCAAGGCCATTGTAGCCCAATAAGTTTGGTTAAAATCGCATGGATTTATTACAGTCATCCCTGGTAACATTTTCATCATTCCCAAATCTTCAAGTATTTGATGAGTTGCTCCATCTTCACCTAAGGTTAAACCTGCATGAGAAGCACAAATTTTTACATTTTTACCCGAATAAGCTACCGATTGCCTAATTTTGTCATAAACCCTGCCAGTAGAAAAATTCGCAAATGTGGAAGTAAAAGGTATCTTCCCTCCTATCGTCATTCCAGCTGCTAAACCAATCATATTGGCTTCGGCAATGCCTACTTGAAAGAACCTGGCTGGATATTTTTTTTCAAAATCATTTAATTTTAAAGAACCCGTTAAGTCAGCACATAGTGCAACAACATTTGGATTTTTTTCACCTAATTC
>JAAFJZ010000211.1 GCA_013298205.1 Cytophagales bacterium | reverse complement strand
ACTAAATTTCACAAGTAGTTATGGTTTGGTATTTGGTTTTGGACAATATGTTTCGCTATGTTATACTTTTCCTCAAATAAAAATTTTTAATTGATATTCACGTTTAATAAGTTTAATTATTTTTACTTAATCTAGTTCCTGTTTTGTTTAAGAACTACGATTTTTGTGTAAGGGATAGAGCAAAAAGCCCGCAGTGAGGCACGAACGAGGACTTGTAGCGATAGCCCGACCCGCAGGGATACACCCAAATTATTTCTTAAATTTATTTTTAAACTTTATTTTCAATAGAAGACACCAAAAAGCGACATTGAATTAATAAGAATAAATATCCTTACTAATTTTTATTTAGTTATTTTAATCTGGTAATTTGCTCAGCTAAATTTTCATCGGGATTTTGAATCAAGAACTACTTAATTTTACGGCTTTACACCTGATTCCAGGTGTAGGCACTCGCACGGTGAGGCTTTTAATGAGCTATTTAGGAAGTGCGGAGCAAATTTTGCAAACACCAAAAGGCAAATTATTAAAAATTCCTAATATCGGTGAGCAAACGGCTTCGGCTATTTTAAATCCTAAAGAGGCACTTCTTGAAGCTGAAAAACAATTGGCTTGGGCAGAAAAATGGAATGCGAAAATTATTTCCTATTTTGATGAGGATTATCCTTTAAGATTAAAAAACATTATCGACCCTCCTACCTTGCTTTTTTACAAAGGCAATGGAAGCTTGAATCCTGAACGTTCGGTTTCTATTGTAGGTACAAGAAAAGCAGGCACTTATGGCAAAGAAATTACCGATAAAATCATTGAATCTTTAGCCTTAAATCAGGTAAGTATTATTAGCGGATTGGCTTATGGAATAGACATTTTTGCTCACCAAGCTGCCTTAGAAAAACAAATTTCTACTATTGGTGTGATGGGTTCTGGTTTGAATATCATTTATCCTTCTCGCCATACGAAAATAGCAGAGGCTATGCTTGAAAAAGGAGGCATTTTGACTGAATATTTTTTTAATACCAGTCCAGATCCTAGACATTTTCCTTTGCGAAACAGGATTATTGCGGGTATTTCGGATGTGGTGATTGTTGTAGAAGCGCAAAGTGAAGGAGGAGCAATGATAACGGCAAATTATGCTAATGAATACCAAAGAGAAATTATGGCTGTACCTGGCTCTATTTTTTCAGCCAATTCGCAAGGTTGCCATAAATTAATCAAAAACCATTTGGCACACATTTTAACAGACCCAAATGACATTCTGTCGCTTATGGGTTGGGAAGATAATAAAACAGGGATGCAAATATCTTCAAAGAAGATAGCTCAAAAAGAATACAAACATGAAAACCCTGATTGCCAAAATATTTTAAATACCTTGGTAAAAGGAGATAAGCAAATAGACGATTTGGCCATTGAAACTTCTATTTCGATTCATAAATTATCTTCTTTGCTTTTAGAACTTGAATTTT
Organism: Cytophagales bacterium; assembly: GCA_013298205.1. Taxonomy (GTDB): domain Bacteria; phylum Bacteroidota; class Bacteroidia; order Cytophagales; family UBA9547; genus JAAFJZ01. The sequence continues at coordinate 3,764 of JAAFJZ010000211.1, read as the reverse complement.
CGGGTTTGATTAAAACCATGCCAGGCAAAAAATTTGGTGTTAAACCTTAGCCACACAAACAAGATTTTATGATTGATTTCCCTAATGCCAAAATCAATATTGGTTTGCAAATTTTGAGTAAACGGAGCGATGGCTTCCATGAATTGGCGTCTTGTTTTTATCCCATAAACCTAAAAGATGGGCTAGAAATTATAGAAAGTAATTTGTTTAAATTTAGCTCTAGCGGTTTGGCTATTTCGGGCAATTCTGATAGTAATCTGGTTGTAAAAGCGTATAATCTATTAAAAAAAGATTTTCAATTGCCCAATGTTCATATTCATTTGCACAAGACCATTCCTATGGGTGCAGGTTTGGGTGGGGGGTCGGCTGATGCGGCCTTTTGCTTAAAGATGTTAAATAAAAAATTTGATTTGAAGTTACCTTCTTCAACTTTAGAAAATTATGCATCGTTTTTGGGTAGCGATTGTGCATTTTTTATTCAAAATAAAGTTTCTATAGGCAAGGGAAGGGGAAATGAGCTTAGTGCATTTCATTTAGATTTATCAAAATATAAAATCTTGCTTGCTTATCCGGCTATTCATGTTTCTACTGCAGAAGCCTATTCTGGGCTAATTTTGGAATCAAAACCTAGGCAAACAATAGAAAACATTCTTCAAAAAGACATATCTGAGTGGAAGAACCTATTAGAAAATGATTTTGAAAAGCATATTTTTAAAAACAATCCTGCAATAAAAACCATTAAAAATCAACTCTATGATTTAGGTGCAATTTACGCCTCTATGTCGGGTTCAGGCTCGGCTGTTTATGGCATTTTCTCACAAGAAATTGGTTTTGAAGAAGCTAAAGCAAAGTTGGGATACGAAGCAGTATATTGGGTTTAGAAACTCAAGTGCTTAAAGAGCTAATACTTAAATTTACTGAATTTATTATTCTCATTTTCAATTTAAGTCTTAAGCTTTTGGTATATCCAAAAGTAATTTTATTTGAATATTTTTACTTAAATTTTTCTTTAAAATATTTTTTCTAACAATGATATAATAAATTTCATCCTTTTATTTATCAACAAGTATCAAAAATCAGGGAATTTAATCCATATTGGCATTAAATTATAAATCATGATTAAATAAAACAAAAAAGTGTCAATCATGAGACTAAATCATGCGAGTTAAAAAAAAAATCTGCAAAGCTTGATAGTTAGATTTTTAAGAAATTAGCTTCCTATTTATGTTATTTTGTAACTCTTGAAAATTGCCAATACGAATGAAATTTAAAATATCAAGCGAGGTCGAATATCAAGTACATATCCCAAGTACATTGATTTTGAATATTCATGCACTCAGAACGCCATATCAAAAAGTATTATCAGAAACTTTAATCGTCAATCCAGACATAAAAATCGAAGAATTTACTTCTCGAAGTAGTATTAATAGATATGTTAGGCTTCAAATCAATGAACTTATTAGTTTTAAAGTATCATATAGTGCCATTGTGGACACTAACTTCACATTATTAAGCCAGCATCATACCAATGAAAACACACCATTTGTACCTATAGATGGCAATATAATTCCATTTTTATTTCCAAGTCGCTATTGCCAATCTGATAAACTCCAACGATTGGCTTATAACCAATTTGGTGGAATTCAAAATATTTATTCCAAAGTACTTGCCATTGCTGATTGGATATTCTTTAACATCGAATACCTGAGTGGCAGTACAAGTTCTCAAACATCTGCCTACGACACTATAACCGAGAGAGCAGGAGTGTGTCGAGATTTTGCCCATTTGGGTATTGCATTATGTCGGGCATTGTCTATTCCTGCTCGTTATTTTACCTGTTATGCGTTTAAATTATTCCCACCTGATTTTCATGCTTGCTTTGAGGCTTACATAGGCGGAAGTTGGATAATTTTTGACCCAACTCGACTTGCTCCGCTCAATGGATTAGTTAAAATAGCCTCTGGTCACGATGCTGCTGATGCCGCTGTAGCAAGTATTTTTGGTAATGTTAGTTGTACATCTATTGTAGTAAATTGCGATTCGCTAGAACCCAGTTTTAATCCTTTTTTTAATAACAATGCAGAGTTAAAAGGTTTGTCTTACCAAGCAAAATAGGCTGTGACTACAAAATAAATTTAACTAAATAAATACGCTACGTCTTCTTTAGTCATTTTCTTTAAGAGTGAGGCTTCTTCTTGCACAATGTCTTTGGCTAATGCCAATTTCTTTTCTTGCAACATCAATATTTTTTCTTCTACTGTATCTTTACAAACCATTTTGTAGGCGAATATTTTATTTTTTTGCCCTATTCGATGTGTTCTGTCTATCGCTTGCTGTTCGGCTGCTGGGTTCCACCAAGGATCTACGATATAAACATAATCTGCTGCCGTAAGGTTAAGACCTACACCGCCTGCTTTCAAGGAAATTAAGAAAATTTTTACCTTATCATCATTTTGAAAACGGTTTACTTCTTCTTGCCTTTTGGTAGCAGGTGTACCGCCATCCAAATAGCAATAATTGATATTTTGTGCTGTAAACTCAGCTTCTATCAAGGCTAGCATTTCTGTAAACTGACTAAAAATCAATATTTTATGATCGCCAATATTTTCAGTTACTTCTCGCAGCAATTCCTGAATTTTTACGCCTGTTTCTAGTTTTACATCTTTATCTTTCACCAATCTTGGGTCATCACAAATTTGCCTTAACCTCAGCAAGCCTTCCAAGATGTAAATTCCAGATTTTGCGATTCCATCGGTTTCTATTTTTTTCAAAATAGACTCTTTGTAAAAGTTTTTATATTCATCATAAAGCGATTTTTGCGCTCTGTCCATTTGGCACCACAAAACGATTTCTGTTTTATCAGGTAAATCTGTAGCAACTAAGTTCTTGGTTCGCCTCAATAAAAAAGGACTGATTAGCTTTTTGAGTTGGGCAGATTTTTCTACATCTCCATTTTTATCAATCGGATTGGCAAATTCGTTTTTGAAAAATTCTTTGTTTCCCAAAAGCCCAGGATTTAAGAAGTTAAACTGGGAATAAATATCCAATGTATTGTTTTGTAGCGGGGTTCCACTCAAAATCAATTTATTTTTGGCAGGTATAAGTTGCAAGCATTTTGTGGTCGCAGCATCGGGATTTTTGATGGTTTGGCTTTCGTCTAAAATCAAATAATTCCATTTGAATGTGCTCAGGGTTTCAAAATCTATTCTTGCCACACCATAACTGGTGATAATGATGTCATATTCATCAAAATGGGCATCTGAAAATTCTCGATTTGTACCATAAAAAATATGATAATTCAGTTTGGGAGCAAACTTTTTCAATTCATTTTCCCAATTGAAAATCAGGGAAGTAGGGCAAACGATGAGATGCGTATCTTTTGGGTATTTACCTTTTAGAAACTGCAAAAAGGTAATGGTTTGCAGGGTTTTTCCAAGTCCCATGTCGTCTGCCAGGCATCCTCCCCAACCGATATTATCCAAAATTTGAAGCCAATTGTAGCCCGATTCTTGGTAAGGACGGAGTTTGGCTTTGATTTCTTTGGGTATTTTTACCAAATCTACACTTTCGATATTGATAAGCTTGGCTTTTTTTTCTGCGATTTCTATTTGAATGTCTTCATCTGAAATCTGGCTCATTAGCTCGTCTAACACATTAAAATGCATTTTACTCACCTTGATATTTTCGTTTTCTACCACTCCCATTTTCAAAAGCAAGCCATATTTTTGAAGCCATTCTTCTGGAAGCATTCCCAAACTTCCATC
>JAAFJZ010000213.1 GCA_013298205.1 Cytophagales bacterium | reverse complement strand
TTTTACTGGACCTGAGTTTAACGATGTGGATAATAGAATTATAAGCTTGAAACTCGTCCTTATGGGAATGACAAAAGCTGCATTATTTAACCCACAAGGAGAAGTTCAACAAGCATCAGAAGCTTTTTACAAAAAAAACATTTTATTTCTACGTGGTAGATTTAGGCCACCTACTCACGTTAATACCGACATGTTTAAAACGGGTTACGATATTTTTATTAAAGATAAGGAAGTAGATTCTTCTAAAGTAATTATGCTCGCAGAACTAACGCTTAATAATTTGAGCAATGATGGGCAAATAGATACCAAAGATTTTATAGATAGGGCTGATATACTTTGTGCAATGGGTTATTCTGTTTTAATTTCTAATTACCATGAATATTACAAAGTAGTTTCTTACTTATCTAATATTACCAAAGTAAGATTAGGTCTTATATTAGGAATGATAAATCTAAATGATTTGTTTAAAGAAAGTTATTACCAAAATTTGAAAGGTGGGATTTTAGAGTCTTTCAGCGCATTGTTTAGCAGAAATGTAAAACTATTTGTTTATCCTGCAAAAGATTTGAAAACAGGTAAAATTCAACAAGTTGCTGACTTTGTTTTACCAGAAAATTTAATGGATTTATATCGTTATTTACTTGCTAACGACAAGCTTCATGATGTAGAAAATGCTAAAACAGAATATTTAGAAATTTTTTCAGACCAAGTTATAAAAATGATTAAAGAAGGAACTCCAGGTTGGGAAAAAATGGTGCCAGCCGTTGTATCTGAAAGCATCATTAACAAAAAACTTTTTGGGTATGGTTCAGCTCAAAAAGTTTAATTGATTTTAACATTAATTTAAGCCTAAAATCGCTTGAGTAAATTTTAGGCTTAAAGATTTTTTAAAATATAATCTGTCATTTTTTTATACAAATAGTATCGAGCATTTCCACCATAAATACCGTGGTTTTTATCTGGAAAAACGAACATATCCAATTCTTTGTTATTTTTGATAAACTCTTTTTGAAGTTCTATGCTGTGCGGCAAATGAACATTGTCGTCTGCACTGCCATGAATAAGCAGAAATTTGCCCTTGAATTTATTCACATATTTCAAAACCGAACTTGAATCAAAACCAGCTTCATTTTCTAATGGAGTTTGCATATATCGCTCAGAATAAATAGTGTCATAATATCTCCAATCGCTCACTGGAGCTACTGCAATAGCCATTTTGAAGTATTCTGCAGCTTTTGTAATCGCCATACTTGCCAAATAACCTCCATAACTCCAACCCCAAATTCCTATGCGATTGGCATCTATACACTCTATTTTTTTGAGGTATTCGCACAAAAACTCCAAATCTTCAGTTTCAAGTACACCTAGTTTTTTATAGTAGATTTGGTAAACGAGTTACTTTTCCCTCCTGTGCCTCTGCCATCTACCGAAACAACAATATAGCCTAGCGAAACCAAATGCTGAAACCATTGAAAATCTTTTCCTTCCCAGCGATTGAGTACGGTTTGAGAATTGGGGCCACCATATACATAAACCAAAACCGGATATTTTTGATTTGCGTTTAGCTTTGCTGGCTTCATAATCCAAGCGTTTAGCTCTGTATTTTGGGGAGTTTTAAAGTTGAAAAACTCTTTTTTTGCAAAATTGTATTTTTGGACGGCTTGCTTAAGTAGGTAATTGTTTTCTAAAACTCTTATGGTTTTCAAATTTTTACCCGATTTTAGCAAATATTGATGTGGTGTTTCTGTATTTGAATAGGAATCTATAAAAAAATTGGCGTCTTCACTCATGCTAATTTTATGTAAACCAGCTTCTTGTGTAATCATTTTCTTGTTTTTTCCATTTTCATCGCATTGATATAAATGTTTTTCTAAAGGGGATTTTTCAAAAGATGTATAATAAAACAGCTTATTCTTTTCATTAAAATTAATCAATTCATCTGCTTGAAAATAGCCTTCACTCCATGCATTTTGAGTGAAAGAAAGATAATTAAAAAGGTAAAAATGGTTGTAATCTCCTTTTTCAGATTTATAAACAAAACAAGGTTTATCTTTCAGGTAATGAACTTTTTGCGCAAAAGCATGGTAAGTTTCCACCACTTCTTTTAATATCAAGTTGGGTTTTGAAACCTTATGGTTTTCTACATTTACATGGAAAATGCTCCATTCATTTTGTTGCCTATTTAAAGTTTGAAATGATAGATTGCTCGTTTTGCCAAACCATTCTATATGTGTAAAATATATTTCTTCGGGAAAAGATTGAGCAATAAGCGTTTCTGCATGATTTTCTAAATCATAAATATACAGACTTACTTTAGCGTTTGCAGTTCCTGTTTTAGGATATTTGTATGGCTTTAGGTTTGGATAAATATTGTCCCACATTTGCAAATGATAGGTTTGAACAAGCGTTTCATCAAATTTGAGATAAGCCAAATATTGCCCGCAAGGCGACCATTCATACGCTTTTAATATGTCCAATTCTTCCTCATATACCCAATCGCTGCTGCCATTTATGATTTTATTCAAACTTCCATCTTTTGTGATTGTGTCTAAACGATTGTTTATCAAATTTTTAATAAATAGATTATTGTCTTTACAAAATGCGACTTTAGTAGATTGGGGTGAAAAACTAGGATAAGCCACTTGCGCTAATGAATCTTTAAGTAAAGAGACGAGCGTTTTTTTAACTAAGTCCGCCACAAAAACATTCGATTTTGTAGAATAACGGTAAATTTTGCTGGTCTGGGTTTGAAATATGAGTTTAGTTTCATCCTGGCTAAACTCATATTCATCGGCTGAAAAATGGGGATTTTTATAAATTGTATCTGTTAACTGACCCGTTTGCGTTTTGCGTTTAAGGATATAAAATGCTTTCTCCATATTTGCGCTCTCAGTATAAAATTTACTATCCTTCATCCATTTCATTTGCGGTGCTTTAGCTGGAATTAAGGCGGGTTTCAACCAAATATCTTCTAAAGAAATATTTTTATTTTGGGCAAAAGCCGTACTTTTGGATGTAAAAATTAGGCAGGCAAGAGTTAAAATTGCATTTCTTATCAACATATTAATACCTATAGATGGATTTTGAGTCATATTGCGTTTCAAAAAAAATAGATGCTAGCAAATTTAAGCAATCTGAGCCTGAAAGATTTGCAGAATGGGAATTACTTTTTGCAAATGTGCATCCCAATAGTTTTACTGAGCAAAAAAAGTTTTTAATTAATAAAATCAGGCGCTTGTATTTGTTGCAAATCTCAGTATAAATTAAAATTAGAAATTTAAGCTTAAAACTCATGTACTCTTTGCCCAATATTCCACCTAATGCCCAAATTGGCAAAATAAGTATCGGAATTAAAAGCACCCGTTTGGCTTCTTGCAGAACGAAAAACCTGATTGAACTCTAAAAAGAAATTGTGAAATAACATATAAGTGAAGGTTAAATCGGCATATAAAATTGTAGTTTTATCACCTTGAAACATCGTGTTTCCAAATTCTGAGTTTGTAGCTCGTTGAGAATAAGGTCTTAAAATATTCCCACCCTTACTAGTAGAATCTTTGTCTTTTCCTTGCGTCATAAGCATTAGTTTGCCTCTAATATTAAGTTTATTGATAGGCTGGTAATTTGCTAAAGCTACAATTTCCGTAAAATTTGCCCCTAATGGATGCGCAAGTGGCAAATTGTAATCCGTATATGTACCCAAGCTGTCTTTATCAGCATAAACAAAAGGACGTACAAAATTATATTCTATTTGTAAGTCTAGGTTTTTGATTTGAAAAGCATCTATATATTTTAATCCTACTTGGTAAGCGTACTTATTTCCCCACCAGCCTTTATCATTTACAAGTTCACGAAATACAAATTCATTTAGTAAAAATTGACCATAAGCTGAAAATCTTTTAAGAAAATTTACTTTTATGTCTGCACCAATAACTGCTTTATCCTTGCTACCTAATTGGTTTTCAATAAATTTATAAAAAATAAGGGGATTGATATAGTTCATGTCAAAAATGCCATTTACTCTATTAAACATGATGGCTTCCATCACGCCTAAATTTACATGTTTGCCAAGATTTATACTTAAATGATGTAAAGCCATATTTTTACGAGGAAAAAATGAATTTCCTGCGGTTGCTACTACACTTGTACCCGGGTTTACAAGACCCAAAGGCCCGGTAAGCTCTGTGTAAAGATTGGTATATTGAAATTTCCAAACCTTGAAAGTTACTTTGCCAAATAAATAATTGCTTGAGAAGTCAGAAAGCAAAAGCGAACGATAGCCATTACCAATGTAATTTTTGTCATGTCCAAATTGTAAATTTACTTCTTTTAAGGGATTGAAACTCAAGTAACCTTTGGCTGTAAAAAAATCATAACCACTTTTTTGAGTTGCATTTTTTAATGTTCCACCATCAAAGGTTTTCCAAAAACCTTCAAATGGCACACCATAGCCGAGCTGAATTTGTTTGTCCACATAAGATGGAGTAAATATTTGGTTGTCGGCTATCATACCATAAAAGCCTAGCTTTTTGCCAATCAAACCTCGTATTTCGGCTCCTCTTGTGTTGATGTAACATAATGAAGTTGATTGAGCTGTGCGGCCCATGTTGAAATATGCCACAGGATTCACCTGAACCATAAATCGGGGAATATCTATAGTTAAGGCACTATTTTTGCGTTCATAAAAATATTTTAAGGTTTTTTTAGCCGTTTTTCCTTGTAATGAATCTTGAGCCCACTCCCAATTGTCGTTTTTGAAATAATTGAGGTTAAAAGAATCTCTTTTAGAAAACGTTTGGTTAGAATCTAAACTGTACTTTTCTACAAAAGAAACGACTTGGCTTCTTTGGTAGGGTTTGAAATTGGTAAAGAATTCGGTTGTTACTTTTCCTGATTTGATCTCATATCTATCAAGCATTCGGTAGTAATCTGCCTGATGGGGCACAAAAACAGATTGTGCTGAAACGTATATTGAACTAAGCACTAAAATTAGAATCGTAATATTTTTTCTCAAAGCATTAATATTTTTAAGCCTTAAAATTACTAAAAAAATAAAACAAAGTGAAATGAGTAGTAGGAAGTTGAGAATTAATTCTCTAAAAATTGAAGCAGATCTATATTTTAAAAATAAAAAGTTTTAAATTAGAATTGTATTTTTTGAATCATTGTAAAGCAACAAAGAAAATTTAATCGTAGTTCCTTGACCAAGTTCACTTTCTATGAC
>JAAFJZ010000210.1:4014-5251 GCA_013298205.1 Cytophagales bacterium | reverse complement strand
TAGATTTAACCAATCATAGCGATTAAATCTGCTGCTCTATTAGAATAACCAGCTTCGTTATCATACCAGCCTATTACTTTTATAAAGTTACCATCCATTACAGTAGTTAAACCAGAATCAAAAATACAAGAATGTGGATTACCAACTATATCTACTGAAACAATAGGATCAGTAACATATTCCAAAATCCCTTTTAAAGTAGTTTCAGAAGCTGTTTTCATTACAGCATTAATTTCTTCTTTAGTTGTTGGTTTTTTCAATACAGCTACTAAATCAGTGCAAGAACCTGTAGGAACAGGGACTCTTATCGCCAAACCATCCAATTTACCTTTCAAATGTGGTAATACCAAAGCTACTGCTTTTGCTGCACCCGTAGAGGTAGGTATCATTGAGAGGGCTGCAGAACGAGCTCTTCTTAAATCTTTATGTGGTAAATCCAAAATGTTTTGGTCATTTGTATAAGCATGAATCGTAGTAATTATACCTCTTTCTATACCAAATGCATCATCTAAAACTTTTGCCATTGGTGCAAGACAATTGGTTGTGCAAGAAGCATTTGACATTATCGTTTCGCTTCCAGTAAGTGTTTTATCATTTACACCTAAAACAACAGTTGGTACATTTCCAGTAGCAGGAGCTGAAATTACAACTTTTTTGGCTCCAGCAGTAATATGTTGACCAGCACTTACATCGTCAGTAAATCTACCAGTAGACTCTAAAATTACTGTAGCTCCAATAACACCCCAAGGTAATGCCTTAGGATCTTTTTCAGCATAAACACGAATTTTTTTGCCATTTACGATTAAATTTTCAGCATCTGAAGTAACTGTGCCATTAAATTTTCCTTGTGTAGAATCGTATTTTAATAGATGAGCTAGAGTTGCTGTATCAGTAAGGTCATTGATTGCCAAAACTTCTACATTGGGTTTATTCATAAGAGCACGGAAGGTAAGACGACCTATTCTCCCAAAGCCATTGATAGCTACTTTAATGTTAGACATATGATTATTAAGAATTATTTAGAGTGTTTTTTTTTATAAGCAAACATAATATCTTCAATTTAAAATTACAAATTTATGTCTTATAATTATCATGTAAAATTAAATTTTCTAACAAAAAAACTGAAATTGATAGTAAATTTATTATTAATCATCCATTTTAAATATTTTTTGAGCGATTAGGAAAAATTTTTAATTAAAAACATAATTTTAAAGAATTAGAAATTATCTCAAAAAAG
>JAAFJZ010000210.1:0-4004 GCA_013298205.1 Cytophagales bacterium | reverse complement strand
AAAAAGTAAAAGAAATATTAATTTTTGGGTTCAAAACTCTTTTTTTTAATGTGTTTAACTGCATCAATACTTGCATTAAATTCAAAACCAATTAACAAAACCAAAGAAGTTAGATAAAACCATAACATCATACCAATTATAGACCCTATTGATCCATAAAGCTTATTGTAAGAAGCGAAATTATTAATATAAATAGAAAATGAAACCGAAACAATCATGTTAATTATTGTAGCTAAAATTGCGCCATGAGAAAAAAATCCCCATCGAACCCGAATTGTTGGTGCAATGTAGTAAATTACAGAAGTTGCTATAAAAAACATTCCTACCAAAATAGCATACCTAAAAATATTGATTACGTAAATCATCAAATTACTTAAAAAGTGCACTTCACTAAAATACCCCAGCAAAAACTCTCCAACGTTTAGCGTTATAATGGAGAAAATCAAAACGAAAACCAGCAATAAAGTAAGCCCAATCGCTACTAATTTCGACATCAAAAAGCCTCTTTTATCCTGTGTTTTATAGCAATCATTAAAAGCATCTATCATCGATGCTGTACCATTTACGGCAGCATACAAAGACAAAATAAAACCTAAAGATAGCAATCCTCCACGTGGTTTTAGTAAAATATCTTCTATGGTATCGGCTATCAAATCATACATGGACGCAGGCACTGAACTAGATATGAAATACATAATTTCATTTTTGGCATCTGCTATGGGGAGATAAGCCACAAGGGTAAACAAAAAAATAATACCCGGAAAAATGGCCAAAATAAAATTAAAAGCCATGGCTTGGGCTTTAGACTGCACATTGTCTTGTTGTACTTCTCTTATGAAAAACTTCAACACCGTGAGTAAGTTTATCTTATCTTTAGTAATATGTACTTTGCCTACTTTTACAAGTGTTTTGTTGTATATCTTTAATTTTTTTATATCAAATTTAGGCATAATTGAGCTGATTTTATGAGAACAGAATTTTTAATTAAAATTAAAATTTGGTAAATCTAGGTGTATTTTTTACAAACTATTTTTATCTGAAAAATTTGTTGCTTTTGATTTTTTGAGTATATAGTCTTTTAAGCCTTTAAGCATGCCCAGCGCATAGGCCCACATAAGTACACATGCACCCCAGGTGCTTAAAGCAGATATTTTTAAAGAATTATGTTTGCGTGTTGCGTCTAAAAACACGAATTGATGGTAAACTAAAATAGGTAACCAAATTAAAAAAATAAAATTGGGTAGTAAAAAACTAGCCAGCAAAGCCAAAATCTGAAAGCCCGCATAAGCCAAAGGTAAAAAATGAACTAATTTTAATGTATCGGGATAAAAAGAGAAAATATTAATTCTTGCCCTGCCAAACCAATGCATTTGCTTGTAAAAGCCTGAAATTGTTTTTTTTCTTTCATGGAAAATATACGCTTCTTCTATCAGCCCGGTACTAAAACCTGCTGCCATAATCCTACGGCTCCATTCTATATCTTCACCCAAAAATGGAATTTTATACCCTTGTGTTTTCTCAAAAACAGCTTTCGAAACCCCCATATTAAAGCTCCTAGGGTAAAATTTGCCCACAGCATTCGCTTTCCCCCTCGTACCTCCCGTAGTGAGCATAGAAGTCATGCAATAATCTACAGCTTTCTGGGTGTCATTGGCTTCGGGATGCAATCTATCTGGGCCACCATAGGCATCAAATTTATTTTTCTTGATTCCTGCATCTACATTTTCCACAAACTGGTCGGGAACTAATATGTCAGAGTCTAAAATAATGAAATAATCTCCCAAGGCATTTTTCATGCCATAATTTCTGGAAAATCCTTGCCCATCATTTCCTTTAAAAAAGTATCGAATGTTGAGCTTGCTTTTAAATTCTTCTACTACAAGATCCGATTTGATACTTGACCCACTTTCTACTACTAAAACTTCAAAATCGGCAAAAGTCTGCTTTACCAAACAAGCCAAAAGTGCATGAATATGGTCAGGTCGATTAAAAACAGGAACAATAATTGAGTATTTCATAGCCTAGCTAAGCCTAATTAGTAGCTAATAATTATTTCGAGTCAAAAAAATAAAAAAGGTCAATCCATAAATTTGGGGGATTTATGGATTGACCAAGAGATTTTAATTCATTTTTTCAATTAAAGCATCAGTGATACCCGAATGTGAAAATCCACCATCATGCATCAAGTTTTGCATCGTAACCATACGCGTAAAATCTGAGAACATAGCGATGCAGTAGTTTGCACAATCGTCAGCCGAAGCATTACCAAGTGGTGAAAGTTTGTCTGCAAAATCGTAAAAAGCATCAAAACCCGCAATTCCTTTTCCTGCAGTCGTGCGTGTAGGCGATTGAGAAATGGTATTTACCCTAACCTTTTTAAGGTGCGCAAATCTAGCGCCATAGCTTCTGGCTATAGACTCCAAAGCAGCTTTAGCCTCTGCCATATCGCTGTAATGAGAAAATGTTCTTTGTGCTGCTATATACGATAATGCCAAAATAGATCCCCATTCGTTCATAGAATCCGTTTTCTCAGCTATATGCATAATCTTGTGAAACGACAATGCAGAAATATCTAGGGTTTTTAAATAAAAATCATAGTTTAAATCACCATAAGACTTGCTTTTGCGCACATTCGGACTCATACCTATAGAATGTAGTATGAAATCTAATTTACCTCCCAAAATCTGTGTGCTTTCTTCAAAAAGTTTTTGCAACTCTTCCAAAGAAGTAGCATCAGCAGGCAAAACTTTTGAGCCAGTAGCCTCGGCCAATTTATTAATTTCACCCATCCTTAATGCGATAGGCGCATTGGTCAATGTGAATATTCCCCCTTCTTCATGAACCTTTTGTGCCACTTTCCACGCAATAGAATTTTCGTCAAGTGCGCCAAAGATGATTCCTCTTTTTCCTTTAAGTAACTGATTTGACATAATATTTTTTTTGCAAATATAACAAATGGAATGAATTGAGATGAAAAAATTTGAATCAAAAAAAGTAAAATAATTATAAGCAATATTGAATGATGGTATCGAATTCAAAACTTTTTAAAGAAATTCCAAACCTCTGGTTAATCCTATCTGTTTAAGACTTAATTTTGTACAAAAATTAAGAAAATGAAAAAATCTGTCATCGTGGCTGTAATTGTCATAGCTGTAGCGATTGGTATTATAGTATCTTCTACTGGGGGAACAAGTAGTTATGTAAATTTTGAAAAAGCCAAAGAAATGGCTAGCAAGGGTGAAGATGAAAAAGTACACGTGGTAGGCAAACTCAAAAAAAATGCCCAAGGTAAGATTGAAAATATTTTTTACAATCCTTTGGTAGATCCCAATTATTTTGAATTTCAACTCTTTGATTTGAATAACCAAACCATGCGTGTAATATATGGAAGCCCGAAACCAGCTGATTTTGAGCGTTCTGAGCAAATTGTAATTATTGGTTCGGTAAAAGAAAACGTGTTTTATGCAAGCAAAATACTGATGAAATGTCCTTCCAAATACGCTGAAAAAGAAATTAAACCTCAATCATAAATACCCAATCCCGTTATGTTACACTTACTGCCTGGTCAAATTGGGCATATTGCCATCATCATAGCTTTTGTTGCCTCTTTGCAAGCTGCAATTGGGTTTACCATTATGACCCAAAAGCCTTTATTAAAAGAACAATGGCGAAAGTTCTCTACTGGCTTTTATTATTTGCACTTTCTAGCTTTGATCAGTGTAATTGTGAGTCTTTTTTACATTATATATAGCCAATATTACGAATACCATTATGCTTGGGAACATTCTTCCCTCGAACTACCTGTTTATTACATGATTTCTTGCTTTTGGGAAGGACAGGAAGGTAGCTTTTTACTTTGGATTTTTTGGAATTCTATTATTGGTTTGGTTTTGCTTCATGCCAATAAATTTTGGCAAACGCCTGTAATGGCTATTTTATGTTTCGTGCAGCTATTCTTAACTTCTATGATTTTGGGGGTTGTGTTTTTGGATTTAAAAATTGGT
>JAAFJZ010000209.1 GCA_013298205.1 Cytophagales bacterium | reverse complement strand
AAGCCTTACATCCTGGCGTGAAATTAGGAATAGGCCCTGCAATAGAAACGGGGTTTTATTACGATGTGGATTTTGAAGGTAAAACATTTACCCAAGAGAACTTTGAGGCTATAGAGAAAAAAATGATTGAATTGGCTTCTCAAAAAAATGATTACCAAAGAAAATCAGTAAGCAAATCTGAGGCTATCGCTTATTTTGAGGCAAAAGGAGATCCGTATAAGTTGGAACTTTTAGAAAATTTGGAAGATGGGAAAATTACATTTTACACTCAAGGAAATTTTACCGATTTGTGTCGTGGGCCTCATATACCCAATACTTCTACTGTAAAAGCGGTAAAAATTATGAATGTGGCGGGTGCATATTGGAAAGGCGATACCAGCCGCAAACAAATGACGCGTATTTATGCTGTAACATTTCCCAAACAAAAAGAGCTCGCAGATTACTTAACGCTTTTGGAAGAAGCCAAAAAACGAGATCACAGACGTTTAGGTAAAGAAATGGAGCTTTTTACTTTCTCTGAAATGGTAGGAGGGGGCTTACCGCTTTGGTTGCCCAAAGGAAATACTTTGCGTGAAAAACTAATGGCTTTTATGCGCAAATTGCTCATCAAAAATGGGTATCAAATTGTTACTACTCCGCATATTGGTCAAAAACAATTGTATGTAACTTCAGGTCATTACGAAAAATATGGAAAAGACTCTTTTCAGCCTATTCGTACGCCAAATGAAGATGAGGAATTCTTGCTTAAACCGATGAATTGTCCGCATCATTGCGAGATTTACAAATTCAAACCTCACTCATACAAAGAACTGCCTATGCGTGTGGCTGAATTTGGCACTGTTTATAGATATGAACAAAGTGGTGAGCTTCATGGGCTTACAAGAGTTAGGGGTTTTACGCAAGACGATGCGCATATTTTTTGTAGCCAAGACCAAGTAAAAGATGAGTTTATTAATTTGGTAGAATTGGTGTTGTTTGTGTTTAATTCTTTGGGTTTTACAGATTATACGGCTCAGATTTCTTTGAGAGACCCTAACAATAAGCAAAAATATATTGGCTCAGATGCCGATTGGGACAAAGCTGAAATGGCAATCGTAAGTGCTTGTAAAGATTTGGGTATGAATACGGTAACCGAATTGGGTGAAGCTGCTTTTTATGGTCCCAAATTAGATTTTATGGTTAAAGATGCCTTGGGTAGAAAATGGCAATTGGGTACAATACAGGTAGATTACCAGCTTCCAGAAAGATTTAACCTTGAATTTATAGGAGCTGACAATAAAAAACACCGTCCTGTAATGATTCACCGTGCGCCTTTTGGTTCTTTGGAGCGTTTTATAGCCGTTTTGATAGAACACACAGGAGGTAATTTCCCTTTTTGGCTTAGCCCTACGCAATATATTGTTTTGCCTATTTCTGAAAAATATGAGGCTTATGCTAAACTGGTACATGAAACCCTTAGAAATAAAGGTTTTTCGGGTGAAATAGACAACAGAGATGAGAAAATAGGTAAAAAAATCAGAGATGCGGAAGTTTCCAAAATTACCTATATGTGTATAGTAGGAGAAAAAGAAACAGAAGATAAAACGGTTTCACTTAGAAAACATGGTGCGGGCGATATAGGAGTTTTAACTTTGGAAGCTTTGTTGGAATCATTCCATATCGAAAACGATGACAAAGTGTAGAATAAATGGGTAGCTTTACTAATTAAATGTTGCTTTAGGGGCTTGTAAATTATATATTTAAACTAAAAACAGTAATCATCATGGAGCTTTTTTATAGATCAGTAGGAGAGGGCAGCCAAGCCATTGTTTTGTTACATGGACTTTTTGGCTCTGGAGATAATTTTAATAGTTTTGCTAAAACTTATTTATCTGATTACAGGGTATTTATACCAGACGCTCGCAACCATGGTAAATCTCCTCATAGCGAGATTTTTAATTACAATGCCATGGCAAACGATGTTTCCACTTTTATTTCTCACCATGAAATTGAAAATCCAATCCTAATTGGGCATTCTATGGGAGGTAAAACAGCTATGAAATATGCTGTCAGAACCAAAAATCCGATTAAAAAACTCGTGGTAATAGACATTGCGCCAAGGTATTATGCTCCTCACCATCAAGTTTATCTTGAAGCTATGCAATCTTTAGATTTAAAAAGCATTCATTCAAGAAATGATGCGGATTTAATTTTGCAAAAGACGGTATCTGATGCTATGATTCGCCAGTTTTTATTGAAAAATTTAGACAGAAATACCGAAGGAACTTTTGAATGGAAGATTAATTTGCCTATTATCTCAGAACAAATAGAAAATATAGGCGAAGCATTAGATACAAACAACTTAAGCCCTTATCCAACTTTGTTTATTGGTGGTGAGAAATCTGACTATATCAAAAGTGAAGATACAGGTTTGATTAAAAAAATATTCCCTTACTATAAAATTGAAACTATATCCGGAGCAGGGCATTGGATTCATGCAGAAAAGCCAAAAGAGCTTTCTGAATCTATTTTGAAATTCATCTCAAAATGATTTCATAAAAAAATAATTTTACTTTAATTTCCTTTAAAAAAATTATTTATAAAACAAGTGTTTATTAAAATTTAGACTGTTTTTTATTTAGTTTTGCTCATTATTTTTCTTTTTAAAATTAAAATACTTATTTAATTCTATGGCATTAATCAAATCTATTTCAGGTATAAGAGGTACAATAGGCGGTAAAATCGGAGAATCTTTAACTCCAATTGATGTTTTTCAATTTTGTACTGCTTATGGGTTTATGCTAAAAGAAATAAATATTAAACCCACTGTCGTAATAGGAAGAGATGCTCGCATTTCAGGGAAAATGATTTCAGATTTAGTAGCTTCTACGCTTATTTCTATAGGCGTAAATGTAATTGATTTGGGTTTATCTACTACACCATCAGTGGAAATGTCAGTTATAAATAAAAAAGCAGATGCAGGTATTATAATTACTGCTAGTCATAATCCAATACCTTGGAATGGGTTGAAGTTTTTAAATCATAACGGAGAATTTATTTCTTCAGAAACAGGAATTCGTATGTTAGAATATGCGAGTAAAAATGATTTTGAATATGCTGAAGTTTTGAAACTAGGTACTTATACCATTGATAACGAATCAATTAATGAACATATTGATGCGATTTTAAAATTACCTTTGGTAAATAAAGCTGCAATTTCAAAAAGAAATTTCAAAATCGCAGTTGATGGAGTAAACTCAACAGGAGGAATTGCCGTTCCTAAATTACTAGAAGCTTTAGGTGTCAAAACAATCAAGAAATACTTTTGTGAACCAGATGGTCATTTTGGTCATAATCCTGAGCCTTTACCTGAAAATTTAGGTTTTATCTCGGCAGAAATAGAGAATGGAAACTACGATTTAGGTATTGTTGTTGATCCGGATGTAGATAGATTGTGTTTTATTTGTGAAGATGGTTCTTTTTTTGGTGAAGAATATACGCTAGTCGCAGTGGCTGATTACGTTTTAACCCATAACAAGGGAAATACAGTATCAAATTTATCTTCATCAATGGCTTTAAAAGATATTACAGAAAAACATGGTGGTTTATACCATGCTTCCGCAGTAGGAGAGGTCAATGTGGTTAATGAAATGAAAAGAACCAATTCTGTAATCGGTGGAGAAGGAAATGGCGGTGTTATTTACCCCGAATTACATTACGGAAGAGATGCTTTAGTAGGTATAGCTTTGTTTTTAAGTCATTTGGCTACAAATGATAAGCCTATTTCTTTTTTAAAAGCAAGTTATCCACATTATTACATTTCAAAAAACAAAATCGAATTAGGTTCTGAAACTTCCATAGATAAAATACTGCTAGCTTTACAAAACAAATACAATATGCAGCCCATTTCTACAATCGATGGAGTAAAAATTGAATTTGATAAACAATGGGTGCATTTAAGAAAATCTAATACCGAACCTATTATTCGTATATATGCAGAATCAAATACTTTAGCAACTGCAGATTATTTGGCAAACAAAATAATAAGTGATATAAAAGAATTAATAAACTAAATATGAATCTAGCAGACTTTAGAAAAAGCTATACTTCGTCTACTTTAGATGCGGCTTTTATGTCAAAAGATCCCATTGAGCAGTTTAATCAATGGCTCAAACAAGCCATTGAAGCCCAGCTTGTTGAGCCCAATGCGATGGTTCTTTCCACTTTGGATGAAGGAAACAAACCCTCTTCTCGTGTAGTATTATTAAAACATATATCTGAAGTTGGTTTTGTATTTTTTACCAATTATTTAAGTAAAAAAGCATCAAATATTAGTCAAAATCCAAATGTAAGCTTAAATTTTTGGTGGGCAGATTTAGAAAGACAAGTGAGAATTGAAGGAATTGTTGAAAAAATTAGTGAATTAGATTCTTTAACTTACTTTAATTCTAGGCCTAAAGAAAGCCAATTAGGCGCATGGACATCTCAACAAAGTCAAAAAATAAATTCTCGTCAAGAGTTAGAGAATAATTATAAAATCTTGGAAGATAAATATTCTGAAAAAAGCATTCCAAAACCAGAAAATTGGGGTGGATATGTTGTAATTCCCTTTTATTTCGAATTTTGGCAAGGCAGAGTAGGCAGATTGCATGACAGAATTTGTTACCAAAAAAAAGATCTAAACTGGGATATTTTCAGACTTTCACCCTAATTTTATTTTTTGAATTTTAATAGAAATTTATTTTATTTTTTTTGGATTTGTTATACCCTTGTTTTTGTTGCTCTTATTCAAATTTGGTATTCTAGTCAATTTGTTTCTCATTTTCATTGGTTTAATGATTCGCAACAATGGTTGGGTTTAGATAAGTTAGGGCATTCAATCAGCTCCTTTTATTTAACTTGTATGTATTTTTTTTTTATAGAT
The DNA here is from genome assembly GCA_013298205.1 of Cytophagales bacterium. Lineage (GTDB taxonomy): Bacteria > Bacteroidota > Bacteroidia > Cytophagales > UBA9547 > JAAFJZ01. The sequence continues at coordinate 361 of JAAFJZ010000209.1, read as the reverse complement.
AAAGAAAAAAACAATACTACATTTCAAATCATTTTCAAGTCTTCCATTGGCTTTTGGCTTTTGCTTCCAGTTGAAATTGCAGATGGATTTTCTATTAATTATGGTGCTTCTTGTTTTGATTTATTAGCTAATTTTTTAGGTTCTATATTTGCAATTTTTGTCTTACAACTCAATGATATTAAATATATTAACCTTTTTAAATTCTCATTTTCACCAACATCATTTCCTACATTAAGACCAGAATTGCTAGGAAACACTTTTATTGAGCAAATCATTAAAGATTACAACGGACAAACCTATTGGCTTACGTTAAATTTAGAGTTTTTAAATCAAAAAATTATACCCTCTTGGTTACAAATCT
>JAAFJZ010000021.1 GCA_013298205.1 Cytophagales bacterium | reverse complement strand
AAGAAATTTCTCATTTCATAAAAAAATCGAGTTCGATTTAGATTTATACGAAATTTGTAAAAATAATTCTGAACACTCTTTTTTAAGAAATCCTACAGCTCAATATACATATCAGTATTTAATTGATTTTGTAAAATCATATTCCGAACTGTATTTTAATAGAAAAATTAATTCTATAAAAGTATTAGATTGGGGAACTGGCAAAGGTCATATTTCATATTTTCTAAAAAACATGAATGCTGATTTTAAATCTTGTGATATTGACGATAATTCGGATGATTCAACCTTTGGACAAACTACACCTATTATTAAAGCTTCGAATCTTGAAGTAATTCCACTAAAACATGAATATATTTTGCCTTTTGAAGATGCTTCGTTTGATGTGGTTTTGAGTTTTGGTGTATTAGAACACGTACCCAATGAGAAAGAATCGCTTAAAGAAATCAATAGAATTTTAAAAAAAGAAGGGTTGTTTTTTTGCTTCTTTTTACCTCAAAAACTTTCTTGGACGCAAAAAATATCACATTTAAGAGGAAATTATTATCATGATAGATTATACAATAAAAAAATAATTCATAATCTATGCCAATCAAAATTTGAAATACTAGATTCTTGGAGTAGAGCACTATTTCCTAAAAATAATTTCAAATATCCAGCTTACAGAATGTTTGAAAAAGCAGATCAATGGCTTTGTAAATATACGTTTTTTAAAAATTTAGCTACAAATATAGAGTTTGTGTCAAAAAAAATATAATGAATCTTTTCACAGATAAATTAGAATTTTTTGATGGAGCTATTCGTTTCAACCTAATTTGCCTAATTTTAGATATTTTATTACTATCATTCATAATAATTGAATGGTATCTAAGTGCAAAAAAATCTGGTTGGAAACTTGATATTTTTCATTTTATAATTTTACGTTTTTATGTATTCCCGGTACTACTTTTATATCCATTTCACGCTTCTATTTATAATTCGCAAGTCGTAGGCCAATACTTGTTTGATAAAGGAGAGCCTTTTATTGATTTTGCATTTTTGATTACTATTTCAGGACTAATTTTTATTTATTTGGGTTGGCATCTAGGTAAAGACCGTAATATTATACGCATTTTCAATGCATTATTTAAGCCTATTATTTTATTAAACAAAAATAATATTCAAAGCTCTATATGCTATTTTATTGTAATGTTTTTAGGACTTTCCTTTTTATTATATATTATTTTTATACAAATTAAAGAAGGTTTTTTATTTAATCCACGAGCTTATTTTCATTCAAACAATTCAATTAGACCAATTTATAACCTCACTAATATATTTTATCCAATGCTTGTAACTTGGACAGGGCTTAGGTATATTGCTTATAAGAGGTTTTATTATTTGTTTTTAACTATTTTATTGTGTTTAGCTGGCATTTTTCTTGGTTCTAGAGGTGCAATTCTAGAAATTATTGTAATCGTTATAATTTTTGCTATGTTTTATAATTATAAAAAAATTCAATTAAAAAAAATTGCTTTAATTGCCGTTATTTTTATGTCTTTAGCCATTTTATTAAATATGCTTAGGCATAGTGCTTCAAGTATAAAATTCTCAAATGAGATTTTTTATGGCAATTCATTTAGTGATACGAGAGATTTTGGTCTAGTTTTAGGAATGTGGGATTGCGAATTTTTATATGGTAAAACTTATTTGGCAGGATTAATGTCATTTATACCTCGCTCACTTTCTGAATTCAGAAACGAATGGGGGTTAGGTGTATTTACGGCTCGTACTTGTGGTTTCGACCCTCTTGTTCATCCTGGTTTACGACCAGGAATGTTTGGAGAATCATACTTTAATTTTGGAATATTAGGTGTAGCACTTTGTGGAATCATTATGGGTTTACTTTTTAGATTTGTTGATAATAACATAAGAATAGCAATTGAAAAAGAAAAAGATGTCATAAAATCTTATGCTTATATGTTGTGCTTTACTTTTTTAATGTGTTTTTCAGTTTCTATTGGCTTCGCTGCATTTTATGTTATGATTATAACTACCATTAGTCTAGCTATTTTTAGGCAAACATTAATAAAAATATCAAAATAATTTTTTAACCATGAAAATACTAATTATCAAAATTGGTGCAATTGGTGATGTCATAATGGCATTGCCTATGCTAAATGAAATAAAAAATAAATTCCCTGAAGCTGAAATCACTTGGGTTTGTGGAAAAACGGTGCATCCTATACTACATAATATCAATATAATAGATAATCTAATCGTTGTTGATGAAAAAGAAATGTTTAAAGGTGGTTTTTTATCTAAAATATCTCAATTGTTTACGATTTGGACTCAATTAGCCTTTAAAAAATTTGACTTAGAATTAATTTGTCATGTTGATAATAGATATAAAATATTTTCTTTATTTAACTTTTCTAAAGAGCGAAGAAAATTAAACCGTAGAAGTGGGCAAAGACAAATTCCCATTTCTGGTAGACATCATACGTTTGAATACATTCGTTTATTTTCGAATAAAGAATTATTCGAACCAGTAACTGTAAAATATCCTGAATTTAAAGTTGATTTTTATCAAAAAAAAATAGCCAAAAGAATAGCAATTGCGCCTGGAGGAGCAAAAAACTTTTTGAATGATGATTTTTTAAGGCGCTGGGATGTGAATCTTTACTTAGAATTAGCTAAGAAACTGATTCAAAATGGATATGAAGTTTTATTAATTGGTTCTGAAAGCGACAGTTGGGTTTCTGAATATTTTAAAGATTTGCCTGTTATAAACGATATTAACAAACACAATTTATTAAACACAATATCAATTTTATCTTCATGTCAGTTAATTATCACACACGATAGTGGTCCTTTACATTTATCTGTTTTAGCAAAAATACCTTGTATTGGAATTTTTGGTCCTACTATACCCTTTGAAAAAATACCGTTACACTCTAAAAAAAATCATTACTTTTGGAGTGGTAGCGACTTGCCATGCAGACCTTGTTACGATGGAAACACGTATTCTAAATTATGTAAAAAAAATATTTGTATGAACGAAACTACTCCTAAAATGGTATTGGATTATGTTTTAAAAATGGATAATTTCTAATCTACTTTCTTTCCAAACCACAAAATATATAGCAAGGCTATAAGTCCGAATACGATGTTATGAAACATTTGTGCTCCGTGAATAATAATAGATAATGTGCCCCCAAACACTTCACTTACGCCATAAATCAAAAAGCCCTTGGTAACCAAATAATGGTAAGCTCCCATTCCGCCACCATGTATGGGAACGGATTTGCCCATGCTACCCAAAACCAATAATACCAAACCCTCTTTTATGCCTAATTGAGAAGTGGCTTCGAGTGAAAAAAACCAAAAATAGGTCATCAAAAAAGTGGAAGTCCAAATCATAATTGTATAGAAAATAAACAAATACAAATTTTTACCTCTCAATAGAAGTATAGATTTTAAGCCATCAGAAAAGCTATTCATCGTTTGATCTACTTTCTCGATAGGAAGTTTACTATCTATTTTGTCTTTATATTTTTGATAAATAAAATAAAGAACTACTCCCACTCCTCCAATGGCATAAATCCAAATTTTAGAATTCCCTGCTTTTTTATTTTTATACCATTCGATAAGGGGCGTAAAAATTTGCTCAGAGAAAAAAACGTGTAAATGATCGTATTCAATATAAAAAGCAAGGGCTACAAGCGAAAACAGTATCAAAACATCTATAAACCTTTCTACCAAAACAGCAGCAAAAGAAACGGTAAAAGGTGTTTTTTCCAGTTTGCCTAAGCTAAAGCAACGGGTAAATTCTCCTATTCTTGGCAAACTCAAGTTTACCAAATAACCAAACATCAGCGAAAAAAATGTGCTTTGTGGTTTGCTTTCATAACCATTTAGTTTGATAAGCAAACGCCACCTTTCAGATCTGCAATAAAAAGAAATAAGCGAAACCACAAAAACAGGCAAATACCAATAGTAATTTACTTCTTTAAGTTTAACAAGAATTTTGCCTAAGTCTTGATTGCCAAAGGTTACATAAATTAAATAAACACCTAAAAAGAGAAAAAATAGGTAGGATAGGGTTTGTAGTACTTTCTTGCTCAATAGATTGCGAAATTTGGGATTGACATTTCTTTAGGGTATTTTAAAGAAAATTTATACTTTAATTTTTTTACTTGGGTTTCTGGAATGTTCAAATTCCAAATTAATTTCCCAGTCGGGACATCAAAATTGGCTGGCGCATAATCTAAAGTTTCTATTTCAAGTTTATTGTCTGTGCTTACAGGAACTTGGTCTTCAATGGTTAATTTTATAGGCGAATTTCTATTGTTTTTCACTTCAATTTCATATGCATATTCTTCTTTTTTGTTCGCTCCGATTAGCTTCCTAGAGGTAAAATCAGATGTTAATTTACGATTTACGCTTATATTTTTTTCTCTTCCTAAAGAAAGAAGCGTAGAATCGCTTGTTTGCGAAGCATCCATAAGCGTTTTGCCAAGGTAAACATCTTTGCTAAAAAGATTTACTTCACCTGAAATCGGTATAGATGAAGGAATTTTTGCCATCAAAAACACATCTTTATCGAGTTTAGGCACACATGAGAAGTAATATGTAGCGGGCATATCTTGCCTTTTGATCTCAAAAACCTGACCCATAGCATCCGATTTGAGCGAAATGGGATAAGGAATATCATATTGCAAACCTACCGGAGGAGCTGAATTACTCGTGTAATCTATGTTTTTTGCTTCGACCAAAGTGGATCCATCTGCTTTTTTATCATAACTCATTTCTTCCATTGGAGCCGACATACCTACTGCATCATTCATCATTACAGCTCTAGATTTTGCCATTTTATACACAGGCTGTGGAAGTTGCGGAGCTACCCACCAAGTATATAATTCTGGTTTTTGCCCATTTAGGCTCACATCAGATGTGGACAGGCTAATATTTATATCAGACCAATCTTTGCCTGTCATTTGAAAAACTTTCGCCTTAGTAACCCAAGCGAGTGGTGAATTGAGGTCTTTGAATTTAATATCATAAATAGGAACCCAACCTGCATTCATGATTACATAACTCAAATCTATTAAAGTAGCCCCCGCTTTTTTTACATCCAATGAAATCAAAATCTCGCTTACTGCAGTGTTGTTTGATGCTTTTATGGTATTTAATTGATTGGTAAGGCTAATGATTTGCTTATCTAATTTCGCCAATTTTCTATTGGTTTCGGAAATAGAATTTTTGATATTTAAAATTCTAACTCTATAAAAATCAGCCAATTCTTCCAATTCCTCTACTGCCAAACCATCTTGTGTGCCACCAATTTTTCTATTTTCAAAAATCGCAGTTTGTTCTTCGGCTAAAGAATTGATTTTATTTGCTACCAATTCTTTTTCAAACCCAAGTTTTTGCAAAGTGTCTTCAAGGCTTTTGATTTGCGTTTGCTCTTGTTTAGGCTCATAATTGAAACGGTGTTGCACAGACAAAATCTCTACATTTCCTGACGTTTTTACTTGAATGGTATTGGGATCGAGATTTACTGGCAAATCTTGCACCAAAACTTGTTGCATTCCATCTGCAAGCGTAGGAGTAGATTTTGATTTAATTTGCGCTTTATTCAAAAACACAATGGCTTCATATATTTTGGAAGTAATCGGTTTTACTTCTTGCGCATTTACGCCTGTAGTTGCTGCTAATAAACTTATTATTAACAACTTAAATGAATTTTTGAGCATCATATTTGTTTGAAAATTTAGTGATCCTAAATAGATTTTTTGGCCAAAGCAGGTTGCCAAACTTGGGTAAATAAATAAGCAAGCAAAAACAAAACCACAGCTGGCACAAAATAACCCAGCCAAAGAAAATCTGATATTCTCAATCCCATTTCTGTATTTACACGACAAATTACCATTAAATACATGCCAAACGTAAAATTAAGTGCGAGTGCAAACGTATATACACTATTTCTCACTACACGAATCAACTTTTCGTATTTCTCTTCGCTTTGAAACCAATAGTATTTTTCTGAATCCTTGATTCTGAAAAGCTTAAACGCCTGCACTTTTTTCTGAAAATAAGAAACCATCAAATTGAAAACCATAAAAATAAAAACCGATGTAAAGTAAAATAAATCTTTGTTTACATATTGAATAGGCGAACCTTCCTCATCATAAAGCATAGCAACACTAGCCGGCATTGTGCCATAAATATAAATAGAGTAGAATAAAAACATGAATAGGCTCGCAAGCCAAAAAAAACGCAGGGAATAGGTTATCTCTCTTTTATCACTCATAATTTTTTTCTCAAAATTAATACTTTTTTTAGATGCCTTACAGAAATTATTTTAAAAATCTCCTTTATATTATACTTCTTCCAAAACCAAAGTCTCAGCCTCTTCTCCCACCGAATCTAAATCGGTTTTGAGGTTGTCAATAATGAATTTTTGTCTTTCAGGGGTATTATTCCCCATGTAATAAGACAAAAGTTGTTTGATAGAAAGTTCGCCTTTCAAAATTACGGGTTGTAGTTTGATTCCAGCCCCAATAAAATCTTCAAATTCATCTGGAGAGATTTCCCCCAAACCTTTAAATCGGGTGATTTCAGCCTTCTTTCCTAGTTTGTTAAGTGCTGCCAATTTTTCCTCATTATTATAGCAATAAAACGTTTCCTTTTTGTTTCTTACCCTAAAAAGAGGCGTTTCTAAAATGTAAATATGCCCATTACGCACCAAATCGGGGAAAAATTGCAAGAAAAAAGTAAGCAAGAGCAAGCGAATATGCATACCATCCACATCGGCATCGGTAGCCAAAACTACTTTTTCATAGCGCAAAGTTTCCATACCATCTTCTATATCAAGCGCATGCTGAAGCAGGTTAAATTCTTCGTTTTCATAAACTGTTTTTTTCGAGCGTCCAAAACAGTTTAATGGCTTGCCTTTCAAGCTAAATACCGCTTGAGTTTGCACATCTCTTGCCTTGGTAAGCGAGCCACTAGCAGAATTCCCCTCAGTGATAAAAATTGTGGATTCAAATTTCCGCTCCTCTTTTTCCATCACCCGATGTATTCTACAATCACGTAAGTTTTTATTGTGCAAATTGGCTTTTTTTGCTCTTTCATTTGCCAATTTTTTAATGCCGGCTATGTCTTTTCTCTCCCTTTCAGATTGTAAAATGCGTTTGAGCAAAGCATCCGAAACCGAAGGATTTTTATGCAAATAATTGTCTAAATGTTCTTTTACAAAATCATTGATAAACGTTCGTACAGTTACACCATTTTCCGACATATTCAGTGAGCCCAGTTTCGTTTTGGTTTGCGACTCAAAAACAGGCTCTTGCACACGCACACTCACCGCAGCCACAATTGAAGCACGCACATCGGCAGCATCAAATTCTTTTTTATAAAATTCCCTAACTGCCTTTACCACAGATTCCCTAAAAGCAGCCAAATGTGTACCGCCTTGGGTAGTATATTGCCCATTTACAAACGAATAATACTCTTCTCCATACTGCTCGTTATGCGTAAGTGCTATTTCTATATCTGCACCTTTAAGGTGTACAATCGGGTAGCGCAACGTTTCAGAATCGGTTTTATTGGTCAACAAATCCAGTAATCCATTTTTGGAATGGAAAGTTTTTTGGTTGAAATTTAAGCTCAAACCTGAATTAAGGTAGGCGTAATTCCAAATCTGACTTTCTAAAAAATCGGGTATAAATTTATAGTTTTTAAAAATAGATGCATCGGGTTCAAAAATGATAAGTGTGCCATTTTTTTCCTTGGTATCTGCCTCTGGCATATCTTTTATAAGCTCTCCAGCATTAAATTCAGCCATTTTGGTTCTGCCATCTCTAAAAGACATCACTTTGAAGTAAGAAGAAAGGGCGTTGGTCGCCTTGGTTCCTACACCATTTAAGCCCACAGATTTCTGAAACGCTTTAGAATCATATTTTCCACCCGTATTGATTTTAGAAACACAATCTATCACTTTCCCCAAAGGAATTCCTCTGCCAAAATCTCGCACTTCCACTCTATGTTCTGTAACTTTGATTTCAATGTTTTTCCCATTTCCCATCACGTGTTCATCAATAGAGTTATCTATTATCTCCTTGATAAGCACATAAATACCATCATCTTGAGCCGAACCATCCCCCAGTTTGCCAATATACATACCTGGTCGCAAGCGAATATGCTGTTTCCAATCCAAAGATTTTATCGAATCTTCATTATAGCTTACGGGTTCTTGTAGATCTGCCATTGTTGTTTGAGAATATATATGAGGATGATAGAAGCAAAGACGCTTTTGCGCAAATATAGGCAAAATTAAAAATTGCACTGAAATAATATGAACTTGAAGACTTACTTAAAATAAGTTATAATAGAGATTAGTTTTAAGTTTATTGAAAAAAAAATTAGAAAATTTATTTAACCATTCTGAAAAAATATTTGAATATTTTAAAATAAGGTGTTTAATTTTTTTAATTTAGGAACTTATATCATATAAGTTGATAAATTTTTTTAGATTTTGCTTTTTCAAAAATAATTAAATTTAATAAATTAAATTTAATTATTTAAATAAAAATACTACTTTTGCAATCCTTTAGCGGGTGTGGTGAAATTGGTAGACATACCAGACTTAGGATCTGGCGCTTCACGGCATGGGGGTTCGAGTCCCTCCACCCGCACATTTTTATTCTAATTCTTTTAAAAATTTATTTAACAAACCCTCTTTTAGTGAATAGGTGGAAACTTTAACCTTATTAATTTCACAACTTTCTAAAATATAATTAAGTAAAATAGAAGCAACTACGATCACATCTAAGCGCATTTCTACTAATCCTTTTATTTCTTTTATCTCTTGTTTATTTTTGCTTATCAATTGAGAATAAATTAAATGAAAATCAACTTTTGAAAGTTCGTACTCGGTTCTAGATTCATTTGTGATATGAAGATTTCTACTAGCTAAATCCATTTCAATAAAAGATTCAAATGCCCCACTTGAACCTACTAATATTTGAGGTTTATGTAAGTCGACTTGAAATTGCAAATCTTTAAGCTGAAATTCTAAAAAGGAATTGATTTGGCTTATTTCATTTTTAGAAATCGGGTAATTGTGATGAAATTTATCTAAAAGTCTTTGTGCTCCAATTTCAAAACTATGTTTCCAGAAAATTTGGTATTTATTCGCTATTATAAACTCCACGCTACCTCCACCAATATCCATTATCAAAGAATTTTGTATTCCTAGATCTAATGATGAATTTACGCCTTCATATATAAGTTGGGCTTCTTGGTTTCCATCGATTATTTCAATTCTAATTTTGGTTTGTTGATAAATATTTTCAGCCAATTCTTTTCCGTTTTTCGCATTACGAAATGCACTTGTAGCCAAAGCTTTTACGTGAAGAACATTAAAATTTTGAATGGTTTTTTCAAATTGTTTAATGGCTAAAATTGCACGAGAACAAGCTTCAGGAGTAATAAAGCCGTCATTGATTCCATTTTGACCAATTTTAACAGGAATTCTATCTTTAAGTAAAATTCTTGGTTTTTCACCTAAGACAAATGAAGCTATAAGGAGATTAAAAGTATTTGTACCTAAGTCAAGAATAGCTATTCTTTGCTCACCCATTATCAAATTTTTTGCAAAACTAATTCATTTTCATTTTGATTCTTAAAAAAGATGCAAAAAGGTAGAGGGCGTAATTAAAAAAATTAACTTGGTTTTAGTGCTTTAATCCTTTCTAAAACAGGAGGGTGCGAATAATTGTAAAATGAATACCAAGGATGAGGATTTAGATTAGAAAGATTATCTGATGAAAGTTTTTTTAGTCCGCTAATTAAGTATTCTCCATGATAAGTATTCTTGGCAAATTCATCAGCTTCAAACTCGTTTTTACGTGATATAATATTCATTAAAAGTGCAGTAATTTTACTAATCGGAGTATAAAGTACCCCAAAAGCCATCAAATTAAGAGGTATGGATAGTTTTTTAGCTCCTAATGCTTCTGATAATATTGTTGAATTAATCACAAAAGAGAAAATATAAAGCATAGCTCCTACTTGCAAAAGTGTAAGTGCGAGAGTGAGCCAAATATGTTTTTTCTTAAAATGCCCTACTTCGTGAGCCAAAACGGCTACCAATTCCTCAAGTGTGTGGTTTTTAATTAATGTGTCATAAAGAACAATTTTTTTATATTTTCCCATTCCTGAGAAAAATGCATTTGCTTTTCCTGATCTTTTAGAACCATCCATAACATAAATTTGTGCCAAAGGGAATTCAACTTTTTTAGCATAGTTTACAATAGCCGTTTTTAATTCACCATCTTCTAAAGGAGTTAATTTATTAAACAAGGGAAGAATAATGCTAGCATAAAACATATTCAGAAGCAAAATAAAACAAGATAATATAATCCAAAAATAAATCCAAAAATTTGTTCCCATACTTTGTATTGTCCAAAGTAATGCACAAATTAAAAATCCTCCTAAAATTCCTCCTAGTAAATAACCCTTTATTTTATCAAAAAAATAAGTTTTGATAGTGGTTTTGTTGAACCCAAATTTTTCTTCAATTACAAATGTTCCATAACATTCAAAAGGTATGGAAATTAAATCGGATGCAATTCCAAAAAAAGCAAGAAATATTAATGTTGAAAAATATATGTTATTGTAATTGGCATAAATTGAATCAAAAGCTACACCTAATATACCCGTTTTGAAAACTATTAGTGTTAAAATCAAACTAAATGTGCTCGAAATCCACGAAAATTGAGTATTGATTTTAAGATAATTTTGAGATTTAGCATATTTGGCTTCATCATAAATCCCGTCAGCTTCTAAAGGGAGCTTAGAGCTAATATTTTTAAGGTTCAAAAATTCTAAAAAGTGCTCTATTAAAAATTCAATTACAATGATAGTAAGAATAATATAAAGTACATTAAATGGGGCTTCAGTCATAATTTAGATTTTTATAATTAGCAAAATTATGAAATATTATATAAAAGTAATAAGTAAAAAATATATTCGAATTTAATAATCTTTGATTGAAGTGATTAAAGCAAATCACAACTCACTTTTTAATGTTCTAATTCTTTACCTTGAATACGAGCTGATACTTTATAAAAATAAACACCATTCGCTAATTTGTCTCCATACTCATCTGTTCCATCCCAAACGAAATCACTAAGATGTGATCCAATTTTAAGCGGACCTAGCTCATCTTGCAATATTTCTCTAACTATTTTTCCGGAAATAGTCATAATTTGAATTTTTAATTCATCTGGAGTTTGAGTTCCTGTATGCGTATAAGCAAAACGCATTTGAGTAGAAAATGGATTTGGATAAGGATAAAAATAGCTCATGGTTGACTTATTTACAACCTCAAAATCAACTTGATAAGGCTTTAAACCCGATTTATTGCCACTTACATCAGTTCCTTGAACGCGCAAAGAGTATTTCCCGTCTATCAATTTTTTGGGTTTATAAGTAATTTCAAATTTATTATCTTTTCCTGCCGGTGTATAATTTATTTCTGGTGAATTCAAACTTAATTTTTCAAATGGGCAAAGCTCTGGTTTATCCGTACAATTTCGAATAAAAAGCTCCATTCCTACTGTATCTTTACGAATTAAAAATTTATTTTCATCATTTAAGCTTATTAAGATTGTGGGATTGGGCGAAACGATATCTCCATTCATAATTCTTACTCCATCAAATGCTACATCTAAAATGGGGTTTATATTATCTTTTTTAATCTGAAAAGGTACAGTTAGGAAGTTATTTCCAAAATATTCTTCAGATTGTAACTTAGGATTTATGAATAGATTTAAGTTTCCTTTATCTAACATTGATGCAGTATTAAACTTGGTTTTGTTTAAGGTCCAAATTTCACCTGGTGCTAGTGTGGTTTTTAATGTGTCAAATACTATTTTGGTAGATTTATTATTATCGACTGTATATCTTGCTACTAATGGATTACGAAAAGAAATATCAGAAATATTTTTGAAAATGAAAGGAACTGATAATGAATCACCTGTAGCTTTGTTTATATTTTTATATGAATCATTTGTTATTGTATTTGTAGTCGCTATCGTTCCTTCAGGTACTCCCTTGTATGTTATCATCCATCTTTTCAAAATCTGAGGTGTTTGTAAAAGTGAATCTTGCACATACCATCTCATTTTTATAAATGGAAAAGTTTTCGTATCAATGTAATTTAATGACATTCCATTTGCAGGCAAATCGGAGTATAGTAAGGTTTCATTTTTAAAATAATCTACACCAATAAGATCAATTTTAAAAACATCTTTTATTCCTGCATCTTTGCCAACCACTTTGTTAAATAAACTATACCATTCAGTTGCAGGGCCTATCAAGGGAGAGTTAATATAACCATACATATTATTGGTTGTTAAGTCTACTTCCATGCTCAAGTTTTGACTAAAGCCTGGAGTAGTAATTAAAGGGTCTGGCAATTTTTCTTGAATTAAACCTCTTCCCTTTTGAAATACACCTAAATAAGCTTGATTATTCAAAAGATTATCCACTGCAGTCATTCCTAAATCTCTTAATATATTTTTCAAATCAGCATCCCAAGACTCATAATAAACGCTTCCTCTACTTGCTAAAATAATATAATTTCCTTCTGGTACAGAATTGATAAAATTAAAAAAACGGTTTCTATCATCCCACCTCCAGCCAGTTATGTATTTGGAAACAGGCATAAATGTACGGCAAACTAATGCTCTATTTAAACGCTCAGGTTGTTGAATAAAATTAAGAGAATACTTATCTAGTTGCATAGCATACATACCTTCCCAGCCCCAATCTTCACAAGAATTTAATGCTAAAGTACCGTTTATGAAAATTTTAAAAAAACTATACCTATCCCAATAGGGGGCAAAACCATCAGTGTTTTCTACTTTTATTTTGATGGCTGAATTAATAAAATCCCATTTTCTAAAAAATGGTTTTTGTATTAAACCTTGTATTATGTCTTTATCAAACTGAAAGTAATGACTTTGATTCCAGCCTGATGGGGAATCTTTTATGTAAATAAAGCTAGATGTATTCCATTCTTCAGTAGGGATATTTCGTTTAATTCTCCAATAATATACAATACTATCGTTTGAAGTAACATCACTTAAAAGATTTTCTTTATGTTCTATCAAAGCACCAGATCGAAAAATAGTTTGATATAAGATTTGACTATTAAAGTTTGCGCTTGTATCCCATTCTAAAACATACTCATCTTCATTAGCTAAAATGTCTGAATGTTGGGCGATAAAATTAACTGGCTGTTTGCTTACAATACTAAATTCTTTAGGAAAAAGAATCTGAATTTTTTGACTTTGCATCATATAACTGAATGTTGCAGAATTATTGATAAAATTATCTTCAGGAATTTTTTTATTGCAATTCAAATTTATTGAAAACTGATTTATTCCTGTCGAATTTGAA
>JAAFJZ010000212.1 GCA_013298205.1 Cytophagales bacterium | reverse complement strand
CCAAAAACTTTCTTAAAATCATCATTCATTGAGCTGAGCGAAATTTGTGTTTGCGCCATTATTGTATAAACCGTTTAATTTTTATGATATTTTAGGCAAAAATAATGTAAAATTTTGATTTTGGGTCTTGAATTTAACAAACATTTAATAGTTTTTTGTAGTTTGCAATCCAAAATTAAAGATTTAAACCTCTACTCTGACCTTAATGATTAGTATGAAAAACGACAATAAACTCAAAAGAATAATAGAGCCATTTACCGCATTTTTTGACCATCAAACCCTAAGTGGTTTTCTTTTGCTAAGCACAACTGCAATTGCCCTAATTTTGGCTAATAGTGCTTGGAGCTCTTCTTTTTTGCATTTATGGGAAATTCCAATTGATATACGAATAGGAAACTTTTTTGGCATTTCCATGACAATAGAGCAATTTATAAATGATGGCTTGATGACTATTTTTTTTACTGTAGTGGGTTTAGAAATCAAACGAGAACTCATTGAAGGCGAGCTGAGTACACGCCAAAAAGCTTTGCTTCCTGTAGTAGGTGCTTTGGGAGGAATGCTGTTTCCGGCTTTGATTTATGTCGTTTTTAACTATCAAAATCCTGAAATGCTTAAAGGTTGGGCTGTGCCTACGGCTACAGATATTGCATTTTCGCTTACCGTTATTTCTCTTTTGGGCACACGAGTTCCGCTTGGCTTAAAAGTTTTTTTAACTGCATTGGCAGTAGTAGATGATTTGGGAGCCATTGTAATTATCGCTCTTTTTTACTCAAGCAATACAGAAGTCTTGTTTTTATTGTATGCACTTATTGTGGTATTGGTTTTGGTAATTATGAACCTAAAAGATGTACGTAATATATATTTGTACCTTTTTGTAGGTGCTTTTTTATGGTATTTCCTTCATCAGGCTGGCGTACATGCTACGATTTCAGGTGTGATTTTGGCATTAACAGTACCTTTTAGGTTTAAAAATTATGAATTTATTTACCAAACTCATTTAGAAAAAGTCCTCAATTTTTCAAAAGAACTTTCTAACCAAAAAGAAATCAAAAACCATTATGTAAGAGACCAAATTATAGAAGACATGCAAAAAACCAGTAACACAATGGAAGCACCTCTAAACAATCTGTTATACTTATTAGTAGATATATCAAGCTTTGTGGTTATGCCACTTTTTGCATTATCTAATGCAGGGATTGTACTCGATTTTAACGCAGTGGAAAATCTAACAAGCACCTTGAGCTTGGGGATAATTTTGGGCTTGATGCTTGGCAAACCGATTGGGATTACCCTTACGATTTGGATTACCCAAAAACTAAAAATTACCCAAATTCCCGATGTTTCTTGGATGCAAGTATTCACTGTAACAATACTTGCAGGTATTGGGTTTACAATGTCAATTTTTGTAACCAAACTCGCTTTTGATAATAAAACATTTATCGAAACAGCCAAATTTTCTATTATTATTGCCTCTGTTTTGTCAGGAATTTTAGGTTATCTAGCCATTCGTTTTGTATGTAAAAACGAGAAAACTTAATGAACCTTGGATTTGTATTTTGGGTAGAAACCTTTGGTTTTGTTCTTACCTTGGTTTGCATATATATGAATACCAAACTTGACAGCAGGGCTTGGATTTTAGCTTTAATCAGTATTGTTATTTATTTTTTCTTGTTTTGGCAGCAGAATTTATATGCAGATATGCTTTTGCAGGTGTATTTTTTTGTTTTCTCTATCATTGGTTTGCTTAAATGGGACAAAGACAGACACATAAACCAAACTTTAACCCAAAAGCTAATGCCAAAACAAATACTCTATTTAGTACCCATAACAGGAACAATCTTTCTGGTGTTATACTTTCTACTATCCCAATTTTCCTCAGCAGAGCAAGTAACTTGGGATAGTATCAATACTTCTATTTCCATTGTAGCTCAGATTTTGTTAATCAAGAAATACATAGAAAACTGGATTTTATGGATTCTGGCAGATATTTCTTATGCCATTTTATATTTTTACAAAAATCTTTATGTTACTTCTTTATTGTATGTTTTACTTACATTTCTTGCCGTTTATGGCTATTTTCAATGGAGGAAATACCTAATTTTAAAAAATGATTCGTAAAAAATTACATATACTAAATTGTTTTTTTTTAAAATTACTATCAAAAATTTTAGAGTTTTGTAAAATGTTAAAAGTTTTGAATAAAATAAAATATAAACACAATAAACATTATTATTTTAATTCTTGTCATATAAAATTGAGTTAAATATGTTTTTTCTTAAAAACAATTATTAGTTTTAGAAAAAAATTGAAAATTGTTTTCTAAAACTTATTTGTAATGCCATACAGAAAAAGATACTTACAAAAGCTTAATTATCACATAGATAATACCCTTTCTAAAGGAACATCAGCTTTGCTTGCTGCACTAGGAATTGTGTTTTTTGGGGTTGCGCTTATTACGGCTATTTTGGTTTTAATTGCAGATAGTTTAGATCTTATTCCAGAACATTTAAACTTTTTAGATGCTTATTGGGGCAGTTTGATGCATGTATTAGACCAAGGTACAATCACAGGAGATGGTGATGCGGGTTGGGGCTATAGAATTATCATGTTTATTACAACCATGTGTGGTATTTTTATTGTAAGTAGTTTGATTAGTATCTTGAACACTGGGTTTCAATCCAAACTGGACGAGATGCAAAAAGGTCGCTCCATCGTTTTTGAAGATGGGCATACTGTGATTTTAGGTTGGTCTTCAAAAGTTTTTACTATAATTTCAGAATTGGTGATTGCCAATGAAAATCAAAAAAAATCTTGCATCGTGATTTTGGCAGACAAAGACAAAACCGAAATGGAGGATGAAATTAAAATGAAAGTAGGTAGAACAGGTAAAACGAGGGTTATTTGTCGCCATGGCAATCCGATGGATTTGGATGATTTAAAAATAGCTAATCTTAACAATTCAAAATCAATCATTATCCTTTCTCCTGAAGAAGATAAATCAGATTCTTATGTAGTGAAAAGTGTACTCGCTATTATCAATAATCCTAATAGAAGAAATGAAAAATATAACATTATAGCTGAAATAGAAAATCAAAGCAATAAAGAAATAGCCCAAATTGTAGGAAAAGATGAACTTACGGTAATCGTTTCTAAAGATATTATTTCCAAAATCACCGTTCAAACAAGTGGACAATCCGGGTTGAGCCTAATTTATAATGACTTACTTGATTTTGCAAATGTCGAAATGTATATTCTTAAAATCAAGAACACTTCTGGTTTACTATATGAGGATGTTATTTTTGCTTTTGACGATACTACGATTATAGGGATGCAGAAATCTGATAAGTCTATCATACTTAATCCACCTTTAGATACAGTTATAGCCTTAGGTGATAAATTTGTTGTAATCGCTTTGGATGATGAAGAAATTGAATTTAAACAAACAAAAAAACCAAAGCAGGGAGTAAAAATTATAGAAAAACAAGAGTCTGCTGAAAAACCTGCTTTAAATACTTTAATTTTAGGTTGGAATGAAAATGGAAAAACCATCATTCAAGAGCTTGATAATTATGTAGGTAAAGGTTCTAAAGTAGTTGTGGCTTCTGAGTTTGAAAATTTAAGTCAAAAATTGCAAGAAGAAACATCAACTTTACAGAGTTTAAATGTTGTTTTTCAAACAGCTGACATCAACAAAAGGCAGACAATCAATAAGTTGATGTTAGACTATGATTTTGAGCAAATCATTATTTTGAGCTACTCTGACGTTTACCAAACTCAACAATGTGATGCAATCACTTTAGTAGCTTTAATGCATTTAAGAGATATGTTAAATAAACAAAACAAAAATATAAGTGTCGTAAGTGAAATGCTAGATTCCAAAAATCGAGCCTTAGCTAGCCTTCATAAGTCTGATGATTTTATAATAAGCGACCAATTAATCAGTTTGATTTTAGCGCAGCTTTCTGAAAATAAATACCTTTCAGCTGTTTTTGAAGATTTATTTGACGCAGACGGAGTAGAAATATACTTAAAACCTGTTTCAAGATATATTGATAAAGAGTTTAGTTCTAATTTTTATCAAATATTAGAAAAAGGACTTTCTTACGGAGAAACGCCAATTGGGTACAAACAAATCAAATACGCAAATGACGCAGAAAGATATTTTGGAATAGTATTAAATCCAAGAAAATCAGATTTAATTTCGTTCGAAGAAGGTGATATGATCATCGTTTTGGCTGAAGATTAGCCATTCGGGTTGTTTTTTGTATAAAAAGTAATACTCATTTTAATTATATTTGTGTTTTTTTACAATTATCAAAAATCATAATTTATGAAATTTAGCAAAACACACTTTTGGTCTTTACTTTTATTATCATTTTACCAAATTTCTTTTTCTCAAATTCTGTATAATAACGCTCATTATAAAATTTTTGCTGATAGCGTAGTTCAAAATAAGTTCAAATCTGTTGTTAAATCTGCAATGGTAATGGAAAGCAATTACGAAGGTTTATCTATGAATTTGAAAGAGCCCATTAGAACACGTACACTTGGCAATGACGCACTTTGTCTTCCTTCGTTTTCTTCTAGAATTAATATTTGTGATATCATGTACAAACTTTCTATGGAAGAAAGTTACCAAAATGTAAGAAAAATAGATGGCGCATTTATGGCAGGAGAGTGGTGGCCTGATACCTGGACAAGAGATGTGAGTTATGGCATTATTTTGGCTATAGCTATTAGCAATCCCGAAGCTTCTAAAATCACACTTTTAGCCAAAAGCAGAGACGGGAAAATCATTCAAGATACAGGTACAGGAGGCTCTTGGCCCGTTTCTACCGATAGAGTTGTTTGGGTTTTGGCAGCTTGGGAAATATACAAAGTTACGGGAGATTTGAAATGGCTCAACACCATTTACCCAATTATTAAAAATTCCATTCTCGTAGATGATAAAAATGTAAAACATTCAAGTACGCTTTTGATGAAGGGAGAAAGTTCTTTTTTAGATTGGCGAACGCAATCTTTTCCAGAATATTTTAGTCCAGATGATGTATCACAAGCGCAATGTTTGGGGACAAATGTCTTGCATTTAGAAAGCTTAAAAATTCTTAATGAAATAGAGGCGATACTAAAACCCAAAGTAAATAACCAGGTATTTTTACAATCAAGAATATCCGAATTACAAAAAGCGATTAACCAAAATTTTTGGTCAGATGAAAATGGATA
>JAAFJZ010000208.1:4656-5282 GCA_013298205.1 Cytophagales bacterium | reverse complement strand
ATTAATTGTCCTTTGTAAGAAATAGTTTTATAAGAAAGAGAGCAAAAGTAAAACGCTCCTTTTACACCGCTTACCGAATCGTTTACAATATGTGTAGTGTAATTTCTTAATATATATAGCTTTCTTTCCAAAGCCATTGGGTCGGTCATGGTTTCTGGAGCTTTGATAAACACTTGCTCAATAGATGGCTCGGCAGAAACTGCTGTTTGCCCTAATTCATGGTTGGAACTTGGCACTACTCTGTAACCGATAAGCGAAAGCCCTAGTTTGGTAATATTTCTATTTAATATTACCCTGCATTCTTCTCTTAGTTTTTCATCTTTAGGAAAGAATATCATCCCTACGCCATATTTTCCAAACTCAGGAAGCTTAAAGCCTAGCTTTATACACTCATCTTTAAAAAATTCATGAGGAATTTGAAGGAGTATTCCAGCTCCATCCCCTGTGTTTGATTCACAACCACAAGCTCCTCTGTGTTCCATACGAGTGAGCATCGTGATGGCATCTTCTATGATTTGATGCGATTTCCTCCCTTTTAGATTAGCGATAAAACCTATTCCACATGCATCATGTTCCATGTCAGGGGTGTATAAACCTTGCGCTAACACTTCATCTTGTTCTTTTTC
>JAAFJZ010000208.1:0-4641 GCA_013298205.1 Cytophagales bacterium | reverse complement strand
TAAATTTTTTTGTTTTTAGTAAACTATTTGTATTTGGTATGCTAAAAATATAAGAATCAAAAAGCCAATCCAAATATATTAAAAATTCATTAATAAAAATAAATCTAAAAGAAGTAAAATTATTTTAGTACGCATATTTATTTATTTTGTTAAAAAAAATATTAATATAATTCAATTTTAATCCTGTTTTGAGAGAAGTTTTTTATTTTAGGAAAGATTAAAATTGAGAATAAAATAAAATAGTTTACATTTGCAACTCAATTGCAAAAACAATAAACTTGAAAAATACATATAACTTTTGGTTTGATAGGCTCGGTATGATTAGTGGTTTTCTTTGTGCCATTCATTGTTTGATTTTGCCTTTGTTAATCAGCGCAAGATTATTGCTTACAGATACAGCTATAGAAAACTGGGAACATTTCGATTATTTTTTCTTGATTCTAGGCTTAATCGCTTGTTACGTAAGTGCTTCACATACTGATAAATGGCAATTAAAAATTGCTTTTTGGGGCTTATATTGTCTATTATGTTTTTCTATAGTTTTGCATGAACAAATTGATTTTTTGAAATTCGTTTCTATTTCAGCTTCTATTGGCTTGGCGAGTTTGCATTTGGTAAATTTGTTTTTAAATAAACAAAAAACATCTGCTTGCGAGTGAGCTTAAAGCAAACTTTTATATAATTTTATAGTCTCTTTTGCTTGGTTTTGCCATTTAAAAAATTCGGCTCGACTTACCCCAAGTTCTATATTTTTCTTTTTTAGTGATTCGTTTCGATATACTTCGCTCATTTTTAAGGCTATAGCTTCGCAACTAGGATTTTCTATTAAAACAGCTGCATTTCCTGCTATTTCTTTCATTGCACCCCATCCGCTCGTAACTACAGGAACTCTCATTCTCATCGCTTCCAAAATAGGCATTCCAAAGCCTTCATACAAAGAAGGGTAAATTAAAGCTTCGGCTGATTTTAATAAATTATGCAACTGAGGAAGAGGTGTATAACCCATGAAATGAATGTGTTGGGAATATTTTTTATTAATCTCAGCCATTATTTCTTCGCTTTCAAACCCAAACGCACCACCTGCTAATACCAAATGGACTTCTGGGTTATTTGACCTAAAAAGTTGAAATGCTTTAGCTAACTCTAATACATTTTTTCTTTTTTCTATCGTTCCTAAATACAAAAAATATGGAAAATCAAACGGAATTTCTCCTGTACTTAAGTCTTGAAAATGATCTATGCCATTATATATTGTATAGACTTTACTTTCTAGATTAGGAAAATATTTTATAATTTCGTTTTTAGTAAAGTCGGAAACCGTTATAATCGCATCTGGCTTATGTTGGGTGAGGATTTTACTAATTTTTTCTACTCCTCTTAGTCTTCTTTCTTTAGGCCAAAGCCCTTCTTCATAAATAGATAGGTCATGGATGGTAATTACTTTTTTGAATTTCCCACCTTTGGGAATCCAATAATCTGGGCCATGAAAAATGGTGTTTTTTGAAAGTCTTACATCATCAAAAAATGGCAAATATGTGCTTAATTGGATTTGTGGAAGATGAGCTAATATGTTTTTTTTTTTGTTAAATGAAGATAGTTTTACACTTCCTTTCAGCTTCACTTCACCTTCATTTAGCAAAGCTTTAGCCAAGTGAAGTGTACAATTTCCTATTCCTGTAAGTTGCTGGCTTTGCAAACTAGTTAAATCAAAAATAATGTCCATTTATTTTGAATGAAATCATAAATGTAGAACTGAAGGATTTTATTTCGTAAACGCTTCATATTCAATAGCTAGGGATTAAGTGAAAAAAAATATAAAAAATGAGAATGCTATTCTGGTTGATGCTCTTTTCTCAATAAATCATTTACGGTTTTAACAGGGTTGAAAGTGATAAGAGGCACTTCGCAAAATAATGTATTCCAATCTGACATAGCACCATTCCATAACCCCGGTAATTCTTGCGCTTTCAAATCTTTCCCGTCTTTCGATTTTTGGGTGATGAAGCCCGTATTGGGATCAGTAAATTCCATTAAGTTAAATTTTTTAGCTTTATAATTTTTTACTGCACAAAGTAAATCTACCGGATTGAAGTGAGTAGAATTTTTCAAAATGGCTAAATCTGATTCGCTATTTGGGTCAATTTGAGCCGTCTCTACGATTTGAAGAGAAATAGTTTTGTCTTCATTTTCAGCCCAAAAAGGTCCACCACCTGGCTCACCTTCGTTTTTGACCATTCCGCAAATTCTCAAAGGACGATTGAGTTTGGAAATTAAGTATTTCTTTTTGTCTTGGGCAGAACTGTTTTTGTAACCTTGACTTGGCAATACACATAACGTTGTTTCTAAAAAAGCTTCAATTTCTTGTGTTATTTCTTCAGAAACGTCTCCTTCAAGGCTTTTTAGATAGGTAAATATTTTATCTTGAACACCAATAATTGCAGATGCCAATAGTTTTTTAGAGTCTATTGTTTCTTGCTTGAGGTGATCTGGTACAACATTGTCAATGTTTTTGATATAAATAAGATCGGCATCAATATCATTAAGATTAGAAAGTAATGCCCCATGACCAGCAGGTCTAAATAATAATGTGCCATCAGGCTCTCTAAAAGGCATATTTTGTAAATCTACGGCTATGGTATCGGTAGATTTTTTCTGCTCTGAAAATGAAATTTTATATTTTATGCCAAATTTCTTTGCATATTTTTCATCAATTTTCTCCATCAATTCCACAAATTTCAAACGATGTTCTGGTGAAACGGTAAAATGAATATGCGATTCACCTTCATTTGAGGCATACATAGCGCCTTCTACCAAATGCTCTTCTGCAGGCGTGCGACCTTGTGAGCCATAGCTATGGAAATTTAGTAAACCTTTTGGCAAGCCACCGTAATTTAGTCCAGATTCATTGAGCAAGCCATTTAAAATTTTATTGTATTGTTTTTTTGCCATCAAACCTGCAATTCCTCCCTCTTTTTCAAAATGCTCATCTAAGTCTGAGTAAAAAGAAAACTTTTTGATATGCTCGAAAAAATAGGTAACCGCTTTGTTTTTTGATAGAGCTTCTTCTTGTTCTTCGGTTGTAGGATACGTTTTATCAGCAAAAGAAAATAAATCCTTAAACATTCTGCTAGCTGCACCAGATGCAGGCACAAATTTCACAATTTTTTTGTCTGAAACGGTTTGGATATATTCTTTGAGAGATTTTTCTTTTTCTGAATCGCTAAATGAGATAATCCCTTCTCCAATAGCGGCAGCTTTTTTGATGGCTAAATAAGGGAATCCTTTTTCAAAATAAACGATTTGTTTGTTAATAGTGGCTTCGTTCGTTCCGTTCGACTGTATTTGTCTTAAATCTTGTGCTGAAAACATCTGTTTTATTATTTTGTGCTAAGGTAGAATTTCCATTTATATTTACAAAAGACTTGTAAGATATTTATTTGAAAGCATGAAATATTTTAAAAATTCATAAAACTATTTTGAAGTATTTAAAATCACTTAAATTTATATGAGGGCATCTTTAAAAACTAAAATTTAAAATATTTCATTAAAAAAAGCACGAAATATTTTTATAATCAATTGGTAATATTTATATTGTAATAAAATTACTCATTTCCTATAAAACAGTTTAAACACCACAGAGATTGCGATTTTTTTGACCAAGATTTTAGGTAGATTAATAAAACTCATTGATTTTTAGTCGTTTATAAAATTACTTGAAGAGAATTTAGCCACAAGACCAGAAGAATATAAGTGGTCGAATGCCGAATATTATGAAGCATGAGGTAATGGCAGTAGTATTTTAACGCTTTATTTGGATAAATATTAAGATTGTGGTATATTGTAAGGTGTCCTCACCTGACACTTTTTCTCGAACAACAAAATTTCGTAACTTTGTAATATAAAAATAGCTATTATGAATTCAAACTCAATAAGAAATTTTAATATTTTAACACATTATTTGGATAAATATTAAGATTGTTGATAAATAGTAAGATTTCAGGTTAGGACACCTGACACTGAGGGTATAGGTTCAAGAACTTTTAAATTAATAATTTGTTCTTTAAAATGCTATACCTTTTTACAATCCGGGACATCTGTAATGTTCAGATTTTAAAAACGTATAAAGCTCATTCTATCATTAATTTGAAATTCTGTTTGGTCATCAGAAAGATTAAAATAGCATTGAAGAATTAAGATTTTGAAATATAATTTTATTAATTTCATTAAATTGAAATAAAAATCATTATATTCATAAATATAATCGTTGGAAAAAAGCCTTTTATTTTTAAATTGCGCCCTTATATTCATTTATAAACCTATATAGTAACATTATGAAATTATTTTCAATCACCTTTTTACTATTTGTCTTTTGCATAGCAAATCACATTTATGCACAAAATCCTAGGCAAACTTCCATGTATAGAAGTAAAGCTACAAAAGCAAAACAAAAACACGAACCTTATGAATATAAACCCAACTCTCATGATAGAGATAGTGATGGAGTTTCTGATTATACCGACAAATGTCCTGATACACCAAAAGGAGAAAAAGTAACCACATTTGGATGTCCGTTTGATACTGATTTTGATGGACTGCTTGATACAGAAGATTCATGTGTTACTGAAGCTGGTCCTAGAGAAA
>JAAFJZ010000207.1 GCA_013298205.1 Cytophagales bacterium | reverse complement strand
CATTCCCAACGATAAAAGAATCATCATACAAAGAGTAGAAAAACATACGAGCGCAGCTTTACGGTTTTCATGGTATGCAACTGAAAATCGAGTTGCGACTAAAAAGGCAGCACTTTTAGAAATGCTAAAACTGAATAATATCAAACCGCAATCTGAACCCAAATGCGCTCGCTACAATCCGCCATGGAATATACCTTTTCTAAATAGAAATGAAATTTTAATAGATATTTAAGCCTAATCGAAATGAGTTATGCTAAAGGATTTAGATAGTTTTTATGTAAAGCATGAAGAGCCAATTCTGAGCACTTTACTTGCTTTAAAAGAGATAATCTTATCGCAGGATAATGAAATTGTTCCGGCTTGGAAATATGGAATGCCATTTTTTTACTACAAAAACAAAATGCTTTGCTATTTGTGGGTACACAAAAAATACAAACAGCCTTACATTGGTGTAGTAGAAGGCAAGCTATTTGATGAGCCTTTTATGATACAAGAAAAACGTTCTAGGATGAAGATAATGCTCATAGACCCCAATGCTGATTTACCAATTAAACAAATTCAAATGATAATCGAAAAGGTTTTGAAAAACGTTTAAAAAAATCATTTCTTTTTTTTTAAAATAATGAAAAATGTTTTGGAACGATCTTATAAAGATGTAAGTACCAATAATCCAATATTTAAAATAAAAATCTAAACTCTACTAATTTAGTTTAAATAGAGTTTAGAAAATTTATTTAAAATGCTATTCTTCAGTAATTTCTATTTTATCTATAGAATCGCCTTGTTTAATACTTTCCAAAACATCTTCTCCTGAAACTAACTTGCCGAAAGCTGTATGATTTCTGTCTAAATGTTTTGTGTTTTCTCTGTTGTGGCAAATGAAAAATTGAGAACCACCAGTGTTTCTACCTGCATGAGCCATTGAAAGAACGCCTTTATCATGAAATTGCTTTTCAGCATCAATTTCACATTTAATTGTATAACCTGGTCCGCCTGTACCATTTTTTTTAGGGCAACCTCCTTGAACCATGAAGTTGGGAATAACTCTATGGAAATTAAGTCCATTATAAAACCCTTCTTGAGCTAATTTTATAAAATTATTTACTGCAATTGGAGTTTCTTTTTCGTATAACTCAGCTTTCATAATACCTTTAGAAGTTTGAAATGTTGCGTATTTCATTTTTGAATGTTTTAAGGTTTAAGGTTTGTTAGATTTATTTTAGTTAAGAATTAATAAGCAAAAATTGTGCTTTTAAAATCGGGTTTAAAAATAGTACTTATTTTCTTATTAAAAACTATAATCTTTTTTAAAGGAATATGTTATTGAAAATATATAAAATTTGACAGTCAATTTTGTTTTAAAAAAAATTAATAAAGTTGAACCTTTAAATTCAAAATGTTTATAATGAACGAATTACATTTGAAATTATATAATAATATAAACAAATTAATTCAAGATTTTAATTTCGTGTATTTTTAATGCTCTAAAATAATTTATTATAGTTTATAAAAATTATTTTTTGAAAACAATTCTAAAATTAGTAAATAGCAAGTCAATGAAATCAATTACAACCGATTAAATGTCTTTCACAGTCAGAAATATATTAGGAATCTCAAAACAAGAAGAAGGTCCTGTTTATTTGCTTTTGCTTAATTCATTTTTTATTGGCGCATTCATAGCTTCTTACGATGTGGCTTCTACTACACTTTTTCTAGATAGTTTCGGTGAAAAATACCTCAATATAGCTATTGTTTTTGCAGGTATGGCAGGTATTATAACCACATACTTATACGTTCGTTTGCAACGAGTAATGAAGTTTTCAAATTTAGCTTTGTTAAATTTCGGGTTTACTATGGTTTCTGTAATATTAATTACAATCGGGCTTAATGTATCTAAAATTGAAGAAATTGTTTTTGCATCTTTTATTCTTTTAGGACCTACAAATGCAATTTTAATTCTTAGTTTTTACGGTACTATTTCAAGAACTTTTAACCTAAAAGATGAAAAAAGAATTACGGGTACAGCAGATCAAGGTCAAATGCTTGCTACTACTTTGGCATTTTTCGCTATTCCATTTCTACAAGACACCAAAACTATTTTAAAAGTAGCTCATACTGAGTATTTTTTCTATGGTAGTTCATTAGCGATTATTTTTGCCTTTTTGTCAATGTTTTGGTTCAATACCAAATATGGGTATTTGCAAATTGAAAACCAAAAAGCTCAAGTAAAAAGAATAAAAGCAGGTTTTAGAGAAATGTTTAATAGTAGATATGTGTTTTTTTTAATGATGCTGGTTTTGGCTTCTGTTTTTGCATTTCGATTTGTGGAATATTCCTTTTTGTCGGTTGCCTTAGTACAATATCCTAAAGTAAATGAATTATCAAATTTTCTTGCATTTTTTGGAGGAACTCTTACTATTTTTAGCTTTATTACTCAAACTATAGTAGGTGATTATGTAATTGCAAATTATGGGATTCGAGTAGGCTTACTTATTTTGCCCATATTAATTTTTGTGTTTACAATAATTTCTTCCTTAATGGGAACTTTTTTTGGTTACACAGTCGATTCGGCAACTTTTATATTGTTTTTTATCTTTATTTCTATGTCAAAACTTTTTCTTAGTACTTGCAAAGATTCATTTGAAGATCCTATTCTTAAAAACTTATTTCTTCCTTTGGAATCAGCTAAAAGATTTGATATTCAATCAAAAATTGAGGGAGTTTTCAAAGAGTTTTCAGGTGTACTTGCTGGTATCACTATCACATTACTAGGATTAATTCAATTTGTAGAGTTGGTTCATTTTAGCTATTTCTTAGTTATCGCTATTCTGGGTTATTCATACATAGCATACAAACTTTATGATGAGTACCGAAAAACACTTACAAACACATTGTACAAGCAGAAATCTAAACAAGAGCTAGAAAAAGAATATGAAATTTCAGAAATATTAAAAAAAGAATTAAATGACAATTTTCCTAAAAAAAGTATTTATACCCTTAAATTATTAGAGAAAATAGAGCCTTTTACTTGGGAATCTTCTTTAGAAAACATAATTGAAAATTCTCAAAACAATATTAAAGAATATGCCATAAAACGAGCAGATGAACAAAAATGCTTTTTCTTAAAAGATGTTTTAAAAAGCTACTCTTCTATTGAAAACAATACTCAAATTAAGATTTTAGCAAAACAAGCGATTCAAAATCTTGAAATAGTAGAAAGAACAGCATTTGATAAAGAAAAACTTTTTGCCTTAATTAAGTCAAGGAAAATTGAAGATAGAGAAGTTGCTGCTAAAATTATTTATAAAGTTTATAAACCAGAATATAAGTCGCAAATGCTTACTCTTTTAAGAGATACGCATCCTAAAGTGAGAATTTCGGCTATTATGACAGCCTCTAGAATAAAAGATGAAGACTTTTGGCCAGTTTTGATTGAAAATCTTTCTTCACATACATATGGAAATGTTGCTGCTTCTTCATTGTATAACTTAGGAGAAAAAATAATACCTACTTTAGAAACAGCTTTTCACAAAACGGGGCAGAACATTCAAACTATGTTGCGAATAGTTCAGATTTATGGTCGTATTAATGGGGAATTGGCCATAGATTTATTGTGGAATAAACTTGAATATCCTGATAAAAAAATTGTTTCTCAAGCTTTAGAATGCTTAAGCAATTGTGGCTTTAGACCGAATTTAGACAAAAAAATTAAAATAAAATCTTTTTTGAATAGCGAAATTGGTAATGTTGCCTGGAACATCGCTTCAGTAGTAGAGATTGATAAAGATGTAAAATATTCGAATGAATTGGTTTGGGCTCTTGAAGAAGAAATAATTCAGAATTATGAGATTATTTATATGCTTCTTGCCTTGATTTATGAACCAGATTCTATAAAACTAGTAAAAAAAAATATAGAAAGTGGAACAGTAGAAGGTGAAGTTTATGCAATTGAGCTTTTAGATGTTTTCTTAGATGACGACATCAAACCTAAGTTTTTTCCACTTTTAGATGCTAAAACGCAAGAAGAACGTAACCAAAAGCTTCAATTATTTTACCCTAGAAATGTATTAGATAGCAAAACTGTATTATTACACATTATTAATAGAGATTTTAATAGTTTAAATAGATGGACTAAAGCTTGTGCGATGTTTGTTTATGCTGAAATGCCAGACGTAAAAGTTACAAATGATTTAATAGCCAACTTATTTAACCCCGATCCTTTACTAAGGGAAAGCTCAGCTTGGGTAATTCATAAAATAAGCCCTTCAGATTATGAAAAATCTTCTGTTAGATTAGATTATAAAGTTAAAAAAATCTTAGATAACAATTTGTTTAGTTATAACCTAGGAGAAGGAATTACTGCCAATTTAATGTTTGAAGAAGTTTTGTTTTTAAAAGAAGTAAAGTACTTTAATAAAATAGCAGGGCAAATTCTAACTTTCATTTCTGAAACTACAGATGAAATAATTTTTAAACCAAATGAAATTGTTATTTCAAAAGGAACTACACACTCTCCCATTTTTATAATTAGAGAAGGTGTAATAGTTGCGAAATTAGGAAATGATATTATTTTTACAAAATCAAAACAAGATCTAGTTGGAGAAGCGCAAATTCTTGAAAGCGATGTAGCCGAATATGACTTTATTGCAACTGAAGAAACTTTTTGTTATAGATTAGATAAAGATAGATTTTATGAATTAATGTCTAATAACTACAGAATGGCTAAAGAATATGTGAAAAATATAACACAAAATATGGATTTAATCGAATCGCTTACAGAGGAAGCAGTTATAAATTAAGATGAAAAAGTTTGATTACGATATATATTTAAGTTTTTCAAATCAAGATAATCAAGTTAATGACAAACTAAAAAAATCTTGGATTGTTAACACTGAGCGATTTTTAGGTTATTTGCTTACCCAAATTATGGGAGAAAAACCTAGAATACTTTTTTATCAAAATGGAGAAAAACCTTCTACAACAACACTTGAAAATGTGGCTGTAATGGTTGCGATAATTTCACCCTATTATATAAATGATTCGGGTTGTGTAGAAGATGTAGTTGAATTTAAAAAAATAGTTACCCAACAGAATTTAATCGAATCAGGTAGAAAAGATAGATTATTTAAAGCCATTAAATTGCCTGTAATTGAAGAGTTAATACCCTCTGACTTACATGGTTTATTAAAATATGAACTTTTCTATTATGATAATATTACCAATCAAATTGAAGAGTTTAGTGATTTTTTTGGCAAAGAAGCTATCCAATCCTATTGGATAAATTTAGTAGATTTAGCCAATGACATCAGCAATCTTT
>JAAFJZ010000206.1 GCA_013298205.1 Cytophagales bacterium | reverse complement strand
TGCGTTTTATTGATAGTTGCCATTCCACGTTTGAAAAAATAAGTCATGTTAGAGATAAATCATGTTTCAAAAACTTTTTTTCCTTCTACAGAAAGAGAAATTAAATCTTTGATAGACATCAGTATTTCTATCAAACAAGGTGATTTTTGCACAATTGTAGGGGGGAATGGAAGTGGGAAATCGACTTTTTTGAACATGATTGCGGGTACTTTGTTTCCCGATCAAGGAAATATTATGTTGGATAGTTTGAATATAACTTCATTCCCTGATTTTCAACGTTCAAAATGGATTGTAAGGGTTTTTCAAGATCCTCTTTTGGGTACGGCTGGCGAACTTACTGTTATAGAAAACTTTAGGTTGGCTGCTTTAAGAACAGATAAAAGAAGCCTTTTTAAGCGCATTTCTCAAAATTTTGAAGCTCAAGTCAAGGATGAAATCTCTAAATTAGGATTAGGATTAGAAAACAAAATTTATAATCCGATGGGGAATCTTTCTGGCGGACAAAGACAAGCTCTCACGCTCGTGATGGCAGGAATGTCGGAAGCAAAAATTTTACTTTTGGATGAGCCCACCGCAGCTTTAGATCCCAAAACGGCATATATTTTGATGGAATTAGCACAAAAATTAATTAAAGATAAAAAATTAACTGCATTTTTTATCACCCATGACCTCAAAAAAGCTTTTCAATATGGCAATAGACTTTTGTTTTTTCAATCAGGTAAAATTGTGAAAGATTTCAATCAAGAAGAAAAAAACATAATTTCGGTTTCTGAGATGAGTGAATGGTTTGAGTAAAATTTAGAAGTTTTGAAAATTTTAACAATTTTACTCATTGTTTAATTCATGTAATTACTTCTCAAATTAAAGTTCATATTTTGAAATTGTATTATTTTTTATCAATTTCAATTGGGATAAAATTATTTAGAATCAAGGGCTTGTTTACCAAGTGATTAGATAAAGCATAATTTAAAACTTCACTTGCATTTATTGCATAATTTACATTTAATCCTTTTAAGTATTCTGGAGCAATTTCTTCAATATCTTTTCTGTTTTTTTCACATAAAACTAAATTGGTAATTCCTGCACGCTTGGCTGCAAGAATCTTTTCTTTGATTCCACCTACAGGTAGTACTTTGCCAGAAAGTGTGATTTCACCTGTCATTGCCCAATTTGCATTTACTTTTCTTTGCGTAAATGCAGATGTTAGAGCTGTAAAAATTGTAATTCCGGCTGAAGGCCCGTCTTTTGGAACAGCTCCTGCAGGAACGTGAATGTGAATATCTGAATTATCGAAAAGCTTATAATTTATATTAAGTGCATCAGCTTGAGTTTTAAGATATGTGAGAGCAGCTCCAGCAGATTCTTTCATTACATCTCCTAATTGACCTGAAAGAATTAATTTTCCTTTGCCACGACTAATACTGGTTTCAATAGTCAGTATTTCTCCACCAACAGACGTCCAAGCTAACCCAGTTACAATTCCAGCTTGATTTACTTCTTCATATTGATCTTTCTCAAAAATAGGAGTTCCCAGATATTTAACTACTAAATCAGTGTTTATTTTCTTGGGTAAAATTTCATCTGAAGCTTTTATTTTAGCCAACTTTCTAGCTACACCACCAATTTGTCTCTCTAAATTTCTTACACCCGATTCACGAGTGTATTTATCAATAATACTGATTATAGCTTTATCTTCAAAATTCATGTCATTTAGACCGATTCCGTGTTCCTCTCTTTGCTTAGGAACAAGGTATTTTTTAGCTATTTGAGTTTTTTCTTCTAAAGTATAACCGCTTATTTCAATGATTTCCATTCTATCTCTTAAAGCAGGTTGAATGTTTTCTAATGAATTGGCAGTAGCGATAAATAAGATTTTAGACAAGTCGTAATCAATATCCAAATAATTGTCTCTGAATGCGCTATTTTGTTCAAGATCAAGTACTTCAAGCATAGCAGAGGAAGGATCTGAGCGATGCCCTACTCCCATTTTATCAATTTCATCTAAAATAAAAACTGGATTTGAAGACTGAGCTTTTTTAAGATTTTGGATTATTTTTCCTGGCATTGCACCAATATAAGTCCTTCTATGCCCTCGTATTTCGGCTTCATCGTGTAAACCACCTAATGACATTCTGACATATTTTCTACCTAATGCTTTAGCTATCGATTTGCCTAAAGAGGTTTTTCCAACTCCAGGAGGCCCATATAAGCATAGTATTGGAGCTTTCATATTGTTTTTGAGTTTCAATACAGCCAAATACTCTATAATTCTTTCTTTAACTTTTTCAAGTCCAAAATGTTCGGAGTCTAAAACTTTAGAAGCTCTTTTTAAATCAAAATTATCTTTTGTGAATTCTTCCCAAGGCAAATCGCACAAGTATTCTACATAATTCAAAGCCATAGGATATTCTGAGGCTGAAGGATTGATTCTTAATACTTTATCAAGTTCTTTATTAAAAATATTTTTAATCGTTTCATTCCAATTTTTCTTTTCCCCTTTGGTTCTAAGATTTTCTATTTCTTGTTCTGCACTTTCAAAACCCAACTCGTCTTGTAAAACTTTAATTTGCTGTTTAAGAAAATAATCTCTTTGCTGTTGATTGATGTCAGAATTGGCCTTATTTTGAATTTCCATCTTCAATTCTAGCATTTGAACATCTTTTAAAAGATAATTCAAAAGTAATTCAGCTCTTTTTACTCCTTCATTTTCATCTAAAAGCTTTTGTTTATCTTTAACTTCTACATTGACATTAGAAGATAAAAAATGGGTTAGGAACATAGGGCTTTCTATGTTGCTAAGTGCCATTTGGGCTTCTCTAGGTATTTCAGGGTTTAGTTTTAAAATTTTAAAAGCTGTATCTTTTAAAGACTGAACCAGAGCTTTTAATTCTTTACTGAGCTGTTTGGGAAAGTTTTCTTTTAAAATTTCTACTTTGGCTTTTAAATAGGGTTCATTTGATTCAACTTCATTTACCCTAAAACGTACTTTTCCTTGTATTATAATCGTAGTATTTCCATCAGGTAAAACTAAAATTTTTAATATTTTAGCCACTGTACCATAAACAAACAAGTCAGAAATTGAAGGTTCTTCCTCAGATTCGTTTGCTTGGGCTAAAACACCAATAATTTTATCGCCTTTATAAGCTTTTTTAATTAGTTTTATCGATTTCTGTCTTCCTACAGTTATAGGAATAATGACACCAGGGAAAAGAACAGTGTTTCTTACTGGCAAAATAGGTAGGATATTTGGGAAGGTTTCTTTTTCAGAAGCATTTTCATCATCTAAAAAAGGGATCATTTCTATACTTTCTCCATCTAATTCTTCAGTAGATATAATAATGGGTACTTTTTTTTCTTTCTGACGGCTCATTTTTATAAATTAGTTAAGCATAGATAAGTATTAGCAAATGCTGTGCCAGTTTGATATTTTTAATTAAAAAAAACTAAAATCCACTTTTTAAATCAAAAAGAAAATGATAATAATAATTATATTCTTACAATTATAAATTTAATAATTAAAACCTAAATTGAATTCCTGGACCGAAAACTAAAAACCAAGAATTGGCTTTAATTAAGTATCCACCACCAAAATAAAGTGGAATCATAAACCTAGTATCCTTTCTCAAAGGATTTATTGTAGCCAAAATTACAACCCCAGCATCTCTTTGTGTATCATCAGTAAAATTGAAAGCATTAAGTCCTAAAAAACCAATTCCGACTGAGTAAGGAAGTAATTTCCCTATTTTTTTGGGATGATAAAAGTTTAGTTGAGCTAAAATTGATGTGCTTACACCTGAAAGATTCCCAACACCCGATTTATCAAATTGCTTTACATAGAGTCCTGCTGGAAAAGCGAATTGAATATCAAAATCAAACTTTCGCTTAACAATCAAGTTAACAACTTGTTGAAATCCTTTTTGTCCTCCATATTTATATTGGTTATGCTTAAACGTAATCTGAATTTGAGAAAAAGCTTCCAAATCTGAGGTTTTATACTTTAAATATTCATTCAAATTAATTAACTTTTGTTTGCAATCTTTAGAATCATAATTGTAGTATCGAGGTGAAGATTCTGATGGACAAACTACAATATCTGTTATATTTTGTATGTCTAATAAAGTATTTTTGTTATTAAGAATTCTCACTTCAATATCTAGGTACTGTTTTCCATTTAGTTTTTTTTCAGTATCAATTTTGTTAGGATTAAACATAATATTTACATCTTGAATTGTACCTTCGTGTAAAATTGGCTTTAAAAACTTCTCGTTCGTTAAAGATAAATTTGACGAACCATAATTTATTTGAATAAAATCAAACTCCGTAGGTCGTTCATATTCTTTCATCAAAATTTCAAAACCAGTAGGTTTTTGATTTTGAAAAATAATAATTTTCTTTTTTACAATATCTATAGGAACTACAAAACTAAAATACAAAGCTTCATCCGAGCTTTTTAAGCTATCGGCTTTGATGTTTTGGCAAGCATCAAAATGTATTTTACTATTTCTCAATCCGACACCTTCAATTTTTGCTTCAAATTTTTGTCCTGGCAATGCGGTAAGTTGTGTCGTCCATTCACCACCTTCTGGCAAAATAGATATTTTGCTTATCTTAGGTTTTTCTATTATATTAAAATTAGTAACAAACCTAACTCTGTCATTTTCTTTGACATATAAATACCCATCTTCAGTGTGGTGTAAAGAAAAAGTCCTGATTCTAGATAGTACTTTATTAATGTTTCCAACAGGATAGAGGGTAAACATTTCCGCTATTAAATTTCCTCCAGTTCCTGCTTGGTCTTCAATACGATAGGCTTTTTTGATACCCAAATTTTTGGCATTATTAAAATGAATATCTTCAGTGTATTTGTAGTCATTATTAAAATAAACATAATCTTTATCAGAATTTAAGTATTCTAACTGGTTGGCTTTAACCTTAAATTTTATTATTAAAGTTTCTAAGTCATTGCTTAATTGAGTGTTTTTTAAAATAGGTTGTATCGATTTAAAAGGCAAAACGATGGATTTATCACCTAAAGAATGAGCTTTTAGTCGAATGACAATCATGTTTACATCATATTCTAATTTGTAATCAAAATCTTTATTATAAACCCATTGAGGTTCGATTTTAATATTTTGCACGTTTTTTGCAGGTATTTCAATTCTTTTTTCTTCTTCTTGATAAAGTTCTATCTCTTCAAATTGAAGTTCTAAAGATGTTTTCATCAAAGGCATTAAAAAAAAATCTTGAGAAGAATTGCATAAAATATTTATTTTTTGCACTTTCCCTTGAACATCGTTTTGTAATTGTAAGCTATATTTACTTACTG
>JAAFJZ010000205.1 GCA_013298205.1 Cytophagales bacterium | reverse complement strand
AAAAAAGATGAACCTAAAAAAAAGCCAGAAGATGAATGGGGAAGTTGGGATACTTCGGAGGCAAGTGAAAGCTGGGGAAACGGTTTTGCAAACGAAACCCAAAAAGAAAAAGTCGAAGAGGCTATTTTAGCTGAACCTAATACACAGAGTACTCCGATGATAAAGGGACCTTCTTTAAGACTTAAATCAGTAGAATTTACAATGGTAACACCTTTCGACTCTGCTTCTTGGTCTGGTTCGGATGGAGTTTATATGTTCGAAAATAGAATTTTTTCAGGTAATGGTGGTCAATTTGATTGGTCTCCTTCTGGAATGAGTGTAGGAAAAGCATTTGTTAAATTTAATAACTATTTTTTCGATGTTTCTAAAGCAGAAATGAACGCTGAAAATGTTAGCTTAAATTACCCTGATAGATTAGATAAAGAATTAGATGGTAGTTTTCAATTTAAAAGCTTAAAAAGAAAAGTGAAATCAATTAATATGTTTCCAAAATTCATTTCTTATTCTTCACTTGTTGATGTAAAAAACCTTGGGCAAGACTTAATTTATAAAGGCGGATTTGGATTAGATGGAAAACAAATCAGTAGTACTTCTTACATTTCGGGGAGTTCTACGCTTGAATATTCAAAATATTTTAAAGTAATCGCACCTATATTTCGGATAAGTGATAGTTTAATTTCTGCTCCTTTGGGATCTGTGATTTTAAAACCCGGAAATGATACAATTTTTCATCCTGCAGTTCAGTTTTCATACAAAATTAATGATAAAACCGTGGTTTTGAGCCAAGAAAGAGGGCTTTTTAAAGACACTAAATACTATGACTCATATCATAAAATTAATATAAAATGTGACATTGTAATTTGGAAACTAAATAATAGCAAAATAGAATTTATGATAGAATCTGGAAAAGATGTCAATCCAGCTATTTTCGAATCGATAGAATACTTTAACACCAATAAATATAACCAAATTCAAGGGATATTAAGGTTTCACCCTTTACAAGTTGTAATGAATTTTAGTAGAAGTAAAAAAACTGGAACATTTAATTACATAGATTTAGCTAAAGAAAATAAATTAAATGAAGGAACAGTAAAGGCAGCCATGTCGGATTTAGCTAAAGAAGGCTTGGTAGATTTCATTCCTAATACTGGTGCTGTTACTTTGCTTCCAAAATGTTATCATTATTTTGTATCAAAATCTGGCAGGAAAGATTTTGATAACATTACAATAGAATCTATTTCACCAAAAGCTTCAAATGCAACCTACGACCTTATTAGTAATGACCTTACAATTAGAGGCGTAAAATCAGTTTCTTTAAGTGATTCATTAGGAACTATGTTTAGCCCTGACTCTACAGGCTCTTTGATAATCCAAAAGAACAGAACTTTACTTTTTAGTGGGCAACTAAAAGCAGGTAAACTTAATTTTGTTGGGAAAAGATTTAGATTCGATTACGATAGTTTTTTTGTAGATATGGATGAAATAAATGAACTTGACTTCAATTTTACGGATAATGAATTAAATGACAAATCTAAAAAAGCCAATAAAAAAAGACTTGGAGTAGAATTAGAGTCTGCAAAAGGAAGTTTGTACATTACAAAACCTAACAATAAAGCATCAAGTAAAAGTTATCCAGAGTACCCGATTTTTAGCGCTAAAACGGGTGCGATGGTTTATTTTGATAAGCCTACCATTTTACAAGGCACTTACGATAGAAAAGTATATTTTAAAATTCCTCCTTTTGAAGTTGATAGCTTAAATTCTCCAAGTCAGAATGCGATTTCATTTGACGGAACATTTGTGTCTGATGGAATTTTCCCAGACATCAATGAAAAGCTATTGGTTAGAGAAGATCAGTCGCTTGGATTTGTTCATAAAGCACCAAAAGAAGGTTATCCGATTTATGGAACAAAAACAATCTTTTTTGGTAAAATCAGCTTAAATTATTCAGGCATAAGAGGAAATGGGAAATTAAATTATTTGAGCACTCAAATGATATCAAATGACATGGTTTTCTTCCAAGATTCTTTAATTGGAACAGGTCAGAAAGGTGTGGTTAAGGAAACTACATTAGGAATGACTGAATACGCCCAATCAGAAATTAACAAAAATGAATTCATGTTTGAACACAAAAGAGATGTTTTAACCATTCATGCTCAACCAGGATTTCCTATATTTTTATATAACAAACAAGCTGTTCTTGAAGGGAGTCTAATAATATCTGCAGCTTATATGCATGCTGAAGGCTCTTTAGGTTATGATCAAACAAATTCATTTTCTACTCAAATCGAATTATTTAAAGATAAATTTAAAGCTCGGCAAGCAGTAATAGAGGTTAAATCAGATAACCTTTCTAAACCTGCTATTTTATCAAAAGCTGTGCAAGGACAGTTTGACTTAAAAACTAAAATGGTAGAAGTAGCTCCAGACGATAATGGTATAGGCAGTAATGAATTTCCTTATACTCAATACAATACTTCTATAAGTAATTTAAGTATTGACCTTAAAAAGCAAAAAGTTACCATGAAAAAAGCTGCAGATGTCCCTTTAGCTTCTTCAATTTTTTATTCAGTTCATCCCGAACAAGATTCATTATTTTTTATGGCTACAGATGCTACTTATGATATGAAAAAATATATTTTGAATGTTTCAGGCGTGCCTTATATAGACGTAGCTGATACTAGAGTTTATCCTGACAGTGGCAAAGTTACCATTCTAGAAAACGCTCAAATTGTGCCTTTTACCAAAGCGAAAATCTTAATGGATACTGTGCACAAGTACTATAACATGGTCGATGCCGAAATACAAGTTAAATCTAAAAATTTATTTGAATCCAAGGCTTATTTCCCTTTTACAGCAGGAGAAAACGTAAAATATAATCTGTTGTTTTCCGATTTTATTTTAGGAGCTCCCATTAAAGAAAAAAACAAAAAAAGTAAAGAAACTTATCGATTTTCAGAATCTACTAGTCAAGTATTAGAAGAAGACAAGTTTTATATTGATGAAAAAATACTTTTTAAAGGTAAAATAGTTATGCATGCCCAATATCCTACAATGGAATTTGATGGCTTTGTGAAAATGGATTTGAAAACAATAGAAAATGCAGCTTGGATTCCATTCAAAAAAGAAGCTGATTCTGCATCGGTTGCCATTAATTTTAATGAAACTAAAACTGAGGATGGACAAACTTTAAGTTGCGGTTTGCATTTTGATATAGATACAATGGGGGTTTACTCAACTTTTTTTACTCAAAAAAGAAATGTTTCTCATCCTGACATTATTAAAGGTGTAGGAAAACTGCAATTTAATTCTCAAGATGGGTTCTATCGTGTAGGAAAGTTGGGGAAAATTTTGAAAACTTCAGCAGAAGGCGACTATATAGGTTACAACGACAACAAAGGAATTGTAAATTTTGATGGTAAATTAAATATAGCAAAAGATACAAAAGAAATTCCTGTTTTAACAATCGGAGAAGGGGTTCTTAAACCTGATAGTGGTTTGTTCATAAACACTTTTTTGCAAATTAATCCCAATGTACCTACAAAAATTTGGGAAAATATAGGTCAAAATTTATCACATTATGTAGTTGATTTTAATTTACCTGAGGCATGTGCTCAAAAAGAAAGATTCTTCTCTAGAATAGGGTATATTTTAGGA
This sequence comes from Cytophagales bacterium, assembly GCA_013298205.1. Lineage (GTDB taxonomy): Bacteria > Bacteroidota > Bacteroidia > Cytophagales > UBA9547 > JAAFJZ01. The sequence goes on along the minus strand of JAAFJZ010000205.1, from coordinate 1,682 downwards.
GATAAAGAGCTTGACAAGTACAAAAATTTATCTGAAATCAATTATGTTCCCTTAGCGAATTTCAATAAAAAATTTGCGAATGGAATTATTTTTACTGATTTGAATTTAAAATGGTCAGATTTACATAAGGCATTTTATAGTACATCTACTACTTTAGGTCTAGCAAACATAGCCAAAAATGATGTAAACGGAAAAGTAGAAGGCTTTTTGGAAATCAAAAAATCAGGAACTTATGATAAAATATCAATTTATATACACACTAAATCTGGAGATTGGTACTTTTTATTAATTGAAAATAATCATATCAATCTTTTGTCTTCATATGAAGACTTTAACTCAATCGCTGCTCAAGGAAAAGTTTCACAAGGCAAATATTATTATTCTTTGGCAAGTAACGATGAAAAAAATCGTTTCTTACAAGGTTTTTATGCTGACCATCTAGGCAAAGAATATGAATTTTTGGATTCTCAAGAAAAACCTTCCATAGAAATACAGCCTCAAATTAATTCTGAAGAAATTCCTAAAGAAAATAAAGTAAAAGATGTTACACAAAAAGAAGAATTGTCTGAACCCAAAGCAGAAAAAGAAAACTTAGAAGAGACTCCATCTGAGGAAAACTCTGATTCCAAAACGATTAAAAAACCAAAGGAAAAGAAAAAATCTAAACAAAAAACAGCAGATGAATTATTAGATGAAATCCCGAACGAAACAGATGAAAAACCTGTGAAGGAAACTCCTAAAATTGAAAAGAAAAAAGAAGAATCAGGATTTTAATAAAATGGAATTAAAAGAAAACCTTGCTCAAGTTTTAGCTCAAATTAACAATCAAGCCAAACTAATTGTAGTAACAAAAACTCAGTCTTTAGAATCACTAGAAGCGATTTATAATGCCAATTATAAGGTATTTGGTGAAAATAAAGTTCAAGAAATGGCAAGTAAATACGAATTATTACCTAAAGATATTGAATGGCATTTAATCGGTCATTTACAAACAAATAAAGTAAAATATATTGCTCCTTTTGTAAGCATGATTCATTCAGTCGATAGTATTTCTTTATTAGAAGAAATTAATAAAAGAGCGCTACAAAATAACCGAATTATTGATTGCTTATTACAAATTCATATTGGACAAGAAGAAACCAAATTTGGCTTTTCTGAAAGTGAAGCCTTAAATTTGATTCGGAATAACGAGCTTGGTACTTTAAAAAACATTCGAATCGTAGGTTTGATGGGTATGGCAAGTTTCACCGAAAATTTAACCCAAGTTCGCAACGAGTTCAAAATGTTAAATGATTTTTTTAAAATATGCCAAATCCAATTTAATGAAACATTTTTCAATCAACTTTCTATGGGAATGAGCGGAGATTACCAAATTGCAATTGAAGAAGGCAGTACAATAGTTCGTGTGGGAAGCGCAGTGTTTGGAAAAAGAGTATAAAAAAAATCAAATTGAGACCAATTTAAAAAATTGGTTACTCTATATGACCCAATATCACAAATGAACCCCAATGTAATGGGTCAGGATATAAAGCTTTAATTTCAGCTTTCGATTTTTGAAAAGCTTCTCTTTTGCTTATTCCATTCGACCAATAGTTATAAAACTTTAACATAAGTTCTTGAGTTATTTTATCGTCTACTTTAAAAAGACTCATAATAACATTTTGTGCACCAGCAACCAAAAA
>JAAFJZ010000204.1 GCA_013298205.1 Cytophagales bacterium | reverse complement strand
TTTTATAAAAAAAAACAAAGCTTTTTCTTTATTTTTTGTTTGGGCTTTTGTAATTACATATAGTCGAATTTATTTGGGTGTCCATTATCCTTTAGATGTATTTTTGGGTTCCATGTCAGGTATGTTAATTGCTTACTTTTATTTTAAACTACTTTCATTTATTCTAAATTTTAAATTCAATAAACTAATAAAATAATTTTTATTTCCAAATAATTAAGCATTTTTTTATAATTATTGTCAGTTCTAATTAAAAACAAGTTTGAGTTTTGGCTTAAATAATTAATATGTTTTTGCATAACCATTTTTGTTGGCTAATTTTACGCCCTTAAAATAATTATAATTACTTAGACTTTAAAAATGAAATTAGCATTAGTAGGAGCCACGGGTTTAGTGGGAGGAGAAATGATAAAAGTATTGGAAGAACGTAAGATTCCCGTAACAGAATTTTATCCAGTTGCTTCAGAAAAATCAATAGGAAAATCCATACTCTTTAACAATAAGTCTTACCCTGTAATTAGTGCTGCAGATGCCATTTCTAGAAAACCAGCGATTGCCATTTTTTCTGCTGGAGGTAGTACTTCCTTAGAACTTGCGCCTAGATTTGCAGAAGCTGGAGCTTTTGTAATAGATAATTCGTCAGCTTGGAGAATGGATCCTACAAAAAAACTAGTCGTACCTGAAATAAATGCCAAAAGCATCGGCAAAGATGATAAAATAATCGCAAATCCAAATTGCTCAACTATTCAAATGGTGGTTGTATTGAATCCTTTACATCAAAAATACAAAATCAAACGTGTAGTGGTCTCTACTTACCAATCCGTAACAGGCACGGGTAAAAAAGCGGTAGACCAAATGATGAATGAAAGAAATGGCATTAACGGAGAAATGGCTTATCCCTACAAAATAGATATGAATGTATTGCCACAAATAGATGTTTTTTTGGAAAATGGATATACAAAAGAGGAAATGAAAATGATAAAGGAAACTTGCAAAATTATGGAAGATGATTCTATAAAAGTAACCGCTACTACAGTAAGAGTGCCTACAATGGGCGGACATTCTGAGGCTGTTAATATAGAATTTGAAAATGAATTTGATTTGACTGAGGTAAGAAAAATTTTAGAAAATGCGCCAGGAGTAATTGTGCAAGATGATCCTGCAAATAAAATATATCCTATGCCTATATGGGCACATGGAAAAGATGAAACTTTTGTAGGGCGTATACGCAGAGACGAGTCTCAAGCCAAAACCTTAAATTTGTGGATTGTAGCTGACAATTTAAGAAAAGGTGCAGCAACCAATGCCGTTCAAATAGCAGAATTTCTTTTAGCTAACAAAATGTTGGTCAATTAATTTTCAATTTTCAGCTGGGTTTTATAGATTAAAATAAAACCCATTTTTTTTCTTCTAGTGGTCTTTATTTTTCTTTTTTTTTAATTAATTTTAATTTTAATTTCAACTTAATTTTTAGTGAATGTTAATTGTCAACGCTTTAAGTTCTTTCGTTTAATTTAATTATGAAGCAACTGAAATACTGGAAAATATAAAATTTCTATTAGTGTTTTATAAACCCAAAAAAAATAGTTTTTTTCACACATTTTATTGAAAAATCGTAAGTATTTTTGGATTTTAGAATTGTCAAATTGAAAATAATGAAAAAAATACATATAATCAATGGTCCGAATCTGAACCTTTTGGGCAAGAGAGAAAAAAGCATTTACGGAGAAAGTAGTTTTGATACTTTCTACAAAGAACTTACCTTTCAATTTCCTCAATTTGAGTTGTTTTATTTTCAGTCCAATCACGAAGGCTTATTGCTAGATTATATTCATGAACATGGATTTGATGCTGATGGTTTTGTACTCAATGCGGGGGCATACACACATACTTCGATTGCATTAGCAGATGCAATTTCTGCCGTTACAACTCCCGTTGTAGAAGTACATATTTCTAATGTTCATGCACGGGAAAGTTTTAGGCATAATAGTACGATTTCTAGAGTTTGCAAAGGTGTTATTTTGGGCTTTGGTTTAGATAGTTATACTTTAGCATTACAATCATTTTTGCTTTAATAAAATTTGTTTTTAGTTAAATTTTGGAAAATATTTTAAATTTCACGCCTGGCCCTTCTACAATATATGAAAAAGTTCCTCAATATTTTTCTGAAGGAATCCAAGATAATTTTATTACAAGTTATCACAGAAGTAAGCGTTTTTTAGAAATATACCCGCAAATTGAGTATCTATTTTCACAAAAGCTTAGTTTACCAAAAGATTATAAAATAGCTTTTGTAAGCTCGGCTACAGAATGCTGGGAGATTTTAAGTACTTTTTTTTCTCAATATACAGGCGTGTATCTAAGTAATGGTGAGTTTGGTGCAAAAGCTTATCAAGCAACTTTAGCGAACAAAACCCCTAAAAAATGGATTTCATATCATCATAATGAGGAAATTCCATTAATAGAAAATGCAGGAGAATTTGAATTTATTCATCTGGTTCATAATGAAACTTCAAACGGAACCATTCTTCCAGAAAATTACATCCAAAATATTCGTAAAAGTGCGCCTGATTCATTTATAGCTATTGATGCCACTTCTTCTATGGCGGGCATAAATTTAGATTTTAGTCTGGCAGATATTTGGTATGCTTCTGTACAAAAATGCTTTGGTTTGCCAGCAGGTATGGCCATCATGGTTTTTTCACCCAAAATCATAGAATATGCCCAAAATATTAAATCTCAAGATACACATATTCCATACAATCATCTTTCAAATATTATTGTAAAAGCCCTGCAATATCAAACTTTACATACTCCTAACTTAAGTAATATCTATTTGTTAATGAGGGTTTTGGAAGAAATAGAAAGTATAGATAAAATAGAAAAAAAACTTTGCCAAAGAGCTTTAGAATTTAGGAGTTTTATGCTTCCGTATACTGATTATGCCATCTTGGGAAATTTTACTCAAACAGCTTCAACTACCGTATGGGCTGTGGAAGCAAGTGAATCTAAAATTAAGATTTTAAGCCAAAACGCTTTTGAGGAGAATATATGGCTTGGCAAAGGATATGGAAAATGGGCAAATCAAACTTTTAGAATTGCCAATTTTCCTGCCATTAAAGATGAAAATTATACAATATTATATAATTTTTTAAAACTAAAATTTTAAATTATGACACCATCAGAAATTAAAAAATACCTATTAAAAATTAGGCAATCAATTATCAATTTTTTGCTTGACGAAGAGGAAGACAATACTGAAGTTTACATAAAAGGTCTTACACTCTTTACTCAACATAGAAATGGCATAAAAGTATCATTTGAAAAAGAAAAAAGATTTACTTTTATTGTAAATAGCCAAAGCGAAAAAAACATAAGTTACAATGTGTTATTAAATAATGAAGGAACACAATTTGAATGTAATTGTGCATATTTTACTTCCAATAATCGCAATTGTAAACATATAATCGCAGCAGCAGTTTCCATCAAAAATCAAAATTTGATGATCATTCCAACCGTAAAACCACCAGAAGAAGCAAAAAAAATAATAGCCAATCCAATTCAAGAATCATTAATGTTTAGCTCTTTTAAAAGATCATATTATCCAAATATTAAAATTTGGGAGTTTGATAATTTATTTTTAATGCCAAAAGGTTTCACTGCATTAAAGCTTAATGAATTAAATAATAAATTCACTTTAAAAACTAACGAAAACGGATTAACGTTTACTTTTTCTTCAAATAAAAATGTAGAAACGTATACAGAATTTACTATTGACAATAAAAATGCAATCGAAATTTTATGTTCTTGTGGCCTAACATCTGAATACAGATTATGCCCACATAGTTACGTAGGCATACATTATATTAAAAGAAACGTTTCAAAAGATCTTTTGATAGGATTTTGCAATTTTGATAACGAGAAAAATAAAATTTTAAAAAAATATTTCCTTAATGTAAACGACCCAGAATCGAAAGCTTTTGAATTTGGGTTAAATTACCATGGCGAGCTTGTACTTACCAAGAAACCCCCTGAATATGTTGAAATAAAAGATGAACAAGATCTAATTCATTTTTCAAATAAAATTCTTGACATAAGCAGTAAAAATATAGCAAACAAAAGCAAACCTATGTTTTCGCTTGAAAACGTAGATTTATATAGCATAGGCTTGGTTTTTGGATCTGATCCTAAAAATATTTTGCCTTTTAAAATTGATGCTTGTAAAATAATGACAAGCAAAACCGGAAAAATTTCAATGACAAAATTGGGTATTAATGACGAAAAAAATACACCCCTTTTATACAAACTAAATGATGATGCATTTGAGGCGTTAAGTTCATTTGGCTTTCCTCAATTTAATGCAGAATTAAAAAAAAGAGGTTTTCAAAATTATTCAAGTTACAGCAGTTTTAATAACAGCAATTATTATGATAATGAAGAGGATTTAGAGGTAATAGTTGGTAAAATATATATTGAAAACATTCAAAAATATTGGAATGTGCTTGCACAGTTTGAACATATTTATTTTTTGCCTACTGGAGCAAACTTTTCAATCAATAATGTAGAAGCTATCAAACTCAATGAAGAAAAAGTAAACTTTGATTTTGAAATTTCTGAAGATAATCGATTTTTTAATTTGGATTTGGTTTTTATAAATCTAACAGGAGAAAAGTTTAAAATTAGCCAATCTTCAACTATTTCTAATCTGTTTTTTAAAAACAACAATGAATTATTCCTAGTAAAAAATACAGAAGATGTCCATAATTTACTCGAATTAATGCCGGCAGGGGTACTCAAATTCCCTATTCATTTAAGAGAATCTCTAATCAAGAAAACAATTATTCCTTTATATAAAAAGTTTAACCTAGCTGTTCCTGAAAGCATTATCATACCCGTAATTGAAGAAGAACTCAAATTAGCTGTATTTTTTAAAGAGTTTCAAGAAGAACATTTGATGTTGATTCCCAAATTTATTTATGGTGACCATACAGTGGAGCACGATAATGACGAAGAAATTTATTTTAAAAATGAAAAAGGTGAGCAAAAAGCCATTTCTCGAAAAAAAGTAGATGAAAAAAACTTTTACGATAGCTTAAGGGCTTTGCACCCATTTTTTGCCAAACAAACCCAGCAACCTTTTTATTATTTACCTTTCAAAGAGGTAATGAAAAATCATTGGTTTATCAATATTTCGAGAACGCTGCAAGAGGCAAGCGTTGTTTTGATTGGAATTAATGAACTGAACCAGTTCAAATACAATCCTAACCCACCGAAATGGGAAATGAAGGCCTCGAGTGGCATAGATTGGTTTGATTTGGAAGTGGAAATCTCTTGGGGTGACCAAACGATGCACTTACGAGATATAAGAAAAGCTGTATTGAATAAGCAGAATTTTATTGTTT
>JAAFJZ010000203.1 GCA_013298205.1 Cytophagales bacterium | reverse complement strand
GTGCTATTTTGGGCTTCATCAAGCAAAACGTAAGCTTGGCTTAATGTTCTTCCTCGCATAAAAGCAAGCGGTGCAATTTCGATTATATTATTAGTTTGGTAATATTTTAGCTTTTCTACTGGTATCATATCTTCTAAAGCATCAAAAATAGGTCGAATGTAGGGATTAATTTTTTCTTGTAAATCACCTGGCAAAAAACCTAAATTTTCTCCTGCTTCTACAGCCGGCCTTGTGATAATGATTTTTTTAACTTCTTTTCTTTTTAGAGCTCTAACAGCAGCAGCCACCGCCATATAAGTTTTTCCTGTACCAGCTGGTCCTAAAGCAAAAACCAAATCCGATTTTAATGTAGCATTTAATAATTGGAATTGACCTTCCGTTTTGGGCTTTATTACCTGACCGTTTGCACCAAAAAGTATAACGTCTTCATCCGTTTCATTTTTAGCTTTTTGTTCTTTGCTTATGGTCGGATAATCTAAAACCAAACCTACACTATGATTTACGTGATCTTCATTCAAGAAACCAAATTTTTTAATATTGATTACCAAAGATTGAAGAATTTTGGTAATATCACTAATTTCTTGTTCTGTGCCTCTTATTTTAATTTCATCGCCTCGAGCTATAATTTTAGCTTGAGGAAAAGAGGAAGCAAGTAACTTAATATGTGAATTTTCAACTCCCAGCAAACTAACAGGATCAGTATGGGATATAGTATAAATGCTTTCTAACAAAATTCTTTTAGTTTTTATCCATTTAAGGGTACGAATATAATATTAATTTTATTTATTTGTATGAAAATCCGCAAAAACACAAATAAATGGCAATAATCACTTTTACATCAGATTTTGGTTGGAAAGACCATTACATAGCAAGTGTAAAAGCCCGTATTTTCAATTTTAATCCCAATGTTAAAGTTGTAGATATATCTCATGCCATCGAACCACATAACATAGCTCACGCAGCATTTGTTTTAAATGCAGTTTTTAGAGATTTCCCAAGAGGAACGGTTCATCTTGTAGCAGTAAATACACAAGATTTTCTTCAAAATAAATTAGTTGCAGTAAAAGTAGAAGAACATTTCTTTTTGGGTGCAGATAATGGTTTGGTTTCTTTGGTTTCGCAAAAACAAGCAGTAGCGGTAGAGTTGGTTTATGATAAAGAAAACATAGGTTCATTTCCTGAAAGAAATATTTTGGCAAACTCAGCAGTAGCATTAGCAAGCGGAGCCTCTATTTATGACCAAGGTACAGTTGTTCAAGAAGGATTGGTGCAAAAAGCGTTTAGTGATACTAAAATAACAAAGACTCAAATTATCGGAAAAGTAATCTATATTGACTCTTATGGAAATGCAATTACAAATGTTGCTAAAAAAGTATTTGAAGAAATGCAACAGCAAAGAAAATATAATGTCCTTTTTGGTAAAGAGAGTATTGGTAAAATATATGACAGTTATAGCAGAAAAACATTAGGAGATTGTATTCCTTTATTTAATTCTTTAAACTATTTAGAAATTGCTATTATAAATGGAAGTGCTTATGGACTTTTAGGTTTAAGAATAGATAGCCCTGTAATTGTAGAATTTTATGAATAGCGTTATTTTTACTAAATTTGCATAATGACATCACAAAACCCACATACAGAACCTGGCTATTTGCAAACGTGGATACGTGCAGCTTTTGATTTTCATAGAACCAAGACATTAAGAAAAGTTTCTGGTGTTGTTATTTTGGCAGGAATGTATTTTTATACTATTGAGTGGCTAGAAGAAAACTACTATACAATAGAATTTTATATAAACTCTTACATATTTTACTTTTTAGGTTATGTTTTGGTCATGTTTTTCTATTTTAGAATAGGAACAGCTTACTATAGATGGTGGGATGGTAGAAAGTTTGTAAGTTATTTAAGTAGCAATGCAAAAGTATATGCTATGAAAGTTTCTTCTTTTTTAGACGATGATCATGAAGCAGATAAAAAGTTTTTAAACTTAATGATCATTAATCATGGGTATGCATTGAAAGGGCATTTAAGAATGGAAATCAACTTTAAAGAACTAGAAGAAGCAGAAGAAAGTGTCATTGTTAAGTTAAAAAAATACCAAAATGTGCCTTCAGCAATTTTAGAACTAAGCCAAAACAGAATTACTGAATTATATAAGAAAAGTTTTATTACCTCTATTCAAATGTTAGAGTTGAATAAGCATATAGATAAAGCTGTAGAATTACAAGGTTTCTGTGAAAAAATAAAACTTACTGCTGCTCCTTTTTCGTATAGAATGCATCTCAAAGCATTTTTATATATTTTTACTTTTCTTTTACCTTTTGGTTTTGTTCACAAATACGAATGGTGGATTGTTCCAATCTTAATGGGCGTTTTTTATTTTTATGCGGGTATTGAAGTTATTAGCGAGGAAATAGAAGATCCGTTTGGTTTAGATGAACATGATTTGCCAATGGATGAAATCATGTATTCTATGAAAAATAATGTAAAAGCTATTGCTGGTTATCCAGAAACACATCATTAAATTCACATTCCTTTTTCTTTACCTCAATAAAGGAACATTTTCTTTGTAATAAACTTTTGATTTTTCAGGAACGCTTTTTACTAACCATACATTTCCGCCTATTACACTTCCTTTGCCTACAGTTGTTTCTCCACCTAGAATTGTAGCTCCAGAATATATAATCACATCATCTTCTATGGTTGGGTGTCTTTTGGTTTTTGCCATAGTTTTTTCAACACTTAGTGCCCCCAAAGTTACTCCTTGGTAAATTTTTACCCGATTACCTACTTCAGCGGTTTCACCAATTACAACCCCAGTTCCATGGTCAATAAAAAACGACATACCAATTTTGGCTCCAGGATTAATATCAATTCCAGTTTTAGCATGTGCATATTCACTTAAAACCCTTGGTAAATATTTTACATTTTCAATATAAAATAAATGAGAAATTCTATAAACAGCTATTGCATAAAAACCTGGATAACTGCGTATTACCTCATGAACATCAGTAGCTGCTGGGTCGCCTAAAGTAATCGCTTCTGCATCTGAGAGCATAGAATCATAAATATTTGGCAATTCATTAAAAAAAAATTTGGAAATATTTAAATTTTGAGTCGATTGATTATTTGATATTTCATTTAAAATGCTAATTAATTTGATCTCTAAATTTTGTTTTAAATCAATCAATTGTTTTTCAGATTTGATTAATTGTAAAGCATGTTCTGGAAATAAAAAAGACAAAACCCCATCTATAAATTCACTTACTGCTATTCGAGAAGGCAAATTAGCTGAATTTGTGTGTGCTTGATATAGTAATTTTATAAATTCCATTTCTTATATTTGTTGAATGTAAAGAATTTTTTTGCAAAATTAACATTTCATTTCAAACGATTATATATCAGTGGCATATTCTATGATTAATTTGGTGGGAAACACTCCCATGGTAGAACTAAATTATTTATCTCCCAATCCAAATGTAAAAATTTTTGCCAAATTAGAAGGGCATAATCCTGGTGGTAGTGTAAAAGATAGACCCGCTCTCAACATGATAAAAAGTGCGTGGGAAAGAGGCGATTTAAAAAAAGGTATGACATTAATTGAAGCGACTAGTGGTAATACAGGAATAGCGCTAGCATTGATGGCTAGGGTTTATGGACTTGATATAGAAATAGTAATGCCCGAAAATGCAACAGTGGAACGAATTCAAACTATGAAAGCTTTTGGCGCAAAAGTTATACTCACCCCCAAAGAAGGTTCTATGGAGGCTTCAATAGATTATGTTAACCATAAAATAGAAAACAATACTAATTATTATGTTTTAAATCAATTCTCTAATCCAGATAATTACCTTGCGCATTATAAAACTACTGGACCAGAAATTTGGAAAGATTCAAATCAAAACATAACTCATTTTGTAGCGACAATGGGTACTACAGGTACAATAATGGGAGTTTCTAGGTTTTTGAAAGAACAAAATCAAAATATAAAAATCATCGGAGTACAACCTAAAGACGGTGTTCAAATACCCGGTATTCGCAAATGGCCAGAGGCGTATTTACCTAAAATTTATGAAAAGCATAGAGTAGATCAAATTATAGAAGTAAGTGATAAAGAAGCTAAATCTACAACTTTGCGATTGGCTAGAGAAGAAGCAATTTTTGCTGGAATGAGCAGCGGTGGCTCTACTTTTGCAGCTTTAGAAGTAGCAAAAACGTTGGATTCGGGTGTTATTGTTTGTATTATTTGCGATAAAGGTGATAGATACCTTTCAACAGGTTTATTTGAGTAAAAAGTGATTTTTAAAAACAAATAGAAAAATATTTAAAATTAAAATGATGTATTTATAGTTCAATCTAAATAACAAAAAAAAATCTCGAGATTGTTTTGTTAATTAAATTGAAACTAAACTGCTATTTCATCAGAAGAAGAAGAATATGCTCCTTGTTTGAGTTTCAAAGCCACTTCTTCAAATGCTTTAATCGTTCTATCTACGTCATTTTGTGTATGAACTGCAGTAGGAATGATTCTAAGCATGATAATACCTTTTGGAACTACAGGATAAATTACAATTGAGCAGAATATACCATAATTTTCTCTTAAGTCAATTACTAAGTGTGCAGCATCAGCCTCATTACCTTGTAAAATTACAGGTGTAACTGGAGATTCTGTGCGACCTATATTAAAACCTTTTGCTTTCAAACCATTTTGAATGGCATGAACAGATTTCCAAAGGTTATTTTTCATTTCAGGTTGTGTACGAAGCAATTCTAATCTTTTCAAAGCTCCAACAACCAAGGGCATAGGCAATGCTTTTGCAAAAATTTGAGAACGGGTATTGTACCTTAAATATTCAATAACTTGCTCATCGCTTGAAATAAAAGCTCCAATTGAAGCCATAGACTTAGCAAAAGTTGAGAAATAAATATCTATTTCATCTTGAACACCAAAATGTTCTCCAGTACCTGCTCCTGTAGCTCCCATTGTACCAAAACCATGGGCATCATCAACTAAAAGTCTGAAATTATATTTTTGTTTTAAAGCTACAACTTCTCTCAATTTGCCTAAATCGCCAGCCATTCCAAAAACACCTTCAGTAATAACCAATATGGCACCATTGCTTTCGTTAGTGAGTTTGGTAGCTCTTTGTAATTGTTTTTCTAGGTTTTCAATATCATTATGAGGAAATACGAATCTTTTACCCATATGCAAACGAACACCATCTACGATACAAGCATGAGATTCTGAATCGTAAACAATCACGTCATGGCGATCTACCAATGCATCAATAGCCGACATAATACCTTGGTAACCAAAGTTAAAAAGGATAGTATCTTGCTTTCCTACAAATTCAGAAAGTTCGTTTTCCAGTTTTTCATGTAAATTAGAGTTTCCAGACATCATTCTAGCACC
>JAAFJZ010000202.1 GCA_013298205.1 Cytophagales bacterium | reverse complement strand
TAAATGAATGAAGATAAAACTCTAAAATTCTTGAATGATGAAAAATAAATTATTAATAGCTCTCTTACTCATAGTAGGTACTGCCTATGCCCAAATCCCATTCTTTCCCCAAGGAGCTGAGTGGAGGTACATTCAGCTAGTTCAGGTTAGTACTATGTCTGAACAATGTAAAAATTACACTCAATTTAAAGTAGAAAAAGATACAATTATTAATTGTTCTATAGACCAATCTAATGCAAGAACATTAGGTGTAAATAACCCGCCAGTTGTGAAAAACTTTACTTCTAGCAAGGTTACGGCAAAAGTTTTCAAAAACAATGTATTACTTGAAAACTTGCAGAGCGAGTTTTTTTACCAAGAAGGCAAAAAGGTTTATTTCTATAGCCGTCTTTCAGCTAAGTTTAATTTGCTCTTCGATTTTGGTGCATCAGTAGGAGATACGATAAAAGTGTTTGATAATGAGGCTTTTTATTATCCTTTTGAATTGGGAAAGTGTGAAGCCAAATACTTTAAATATGTAATAGATAGCGTAAAACAAACTGTTATTGGGTCTGAAAACTTAGTAAGACAGGTAACTACATCTTTATGTCCAGACTATTATACAACTTCTTATAATTGTAACTTTCAATGTTGGGGCTTGCACTTACAAATAAATAAGACTGGTGTTACAGAAAAAATAGGAGCGGCAAATAATTATAGTTCTTTTATAGGATCGCCTCTAGGTGGTGCAGTTGTTACTGCCGGCAACCATGGTCTTATTTATTACAAAGATAAAAGTATTCAAATAGAAGACCAATGTAATACAACTGCATTAGAATCAGGATTTAAAGAAGAAAAGGTTGAAATTTCCTTTGATGAAACTTCTATCAAGCTGTTTAAAAGCCCTAATTTCGATAAATTTGATTACCAGATTATAGATGTATTAGGCAGGACTTATTTCAATCTCCCTTTTCTAGAGGACAATAGTCAATATACCCATATTTCTACACAATATTTAAAATCAGGTGTTTATTTCATTAGACTACACAACAATACTTCAAGCCATGTATATAAATTTGCAAAATAAAACCATATCAGGAATTAAAAATTTTACAGCTACGCTGACAATCTTTTTTGGTAGCCAAGCCCCAAATCTAGTCTAAGTTTAGCCACAGGCGTTACTTAGACTTAAACCAACTCCTTTACAACTTAGATTTTTTTTATATATTTACAAAAAAATCTTATGATTATAGCGAACCCGATTTATGATGTCGTTTTTAAAAAGATGATGGAAAACGAGAGAGTAGCCAAATTTTTTATTGGCACTCTTTTGGAGGAAACTATAGAAAGTGTAGAAGTGATGCCCCAAGAATACACTTACAAAGGAGAGTTTGAGGAAAATGATCCTAAAGCTATTGAGATAATAGAAGAACGAATTAGAAAAAGGTTTAATATTTGGGTTTATCGCCTAGATTTTATTGCTACCATTAAAACCGAAGCTGGCGAGCTCAAAAAAGTATTAATAGAAATTCAAAAAGCAAAAAACCACATTGATTTGATGCGTTTTCGCAATTATCTAGCCGAACAATACAAAAAAGAAGATAAGATAAATGATGTTAGGGTAATTTTACCTATCACTACGATTTATATTTTGGGGTATAAACTGCCTGATTTAGAATATCCTTGCATAAAAGTTGAAAGAAAGTACAAGGATATGGTAAACAAGAAAATAGTAGACTCAAATAATGATTTTATAGAAAAGCTTACCCACGATAGCTATATTGTGCAAGTAGAAAGAATAACAGATAGATACCAAACGAAACTGGATAAACTGTTAAGTATTTTTGAGCAACAAAATTTTATAGATGACAAAAAGATAACCAAGGAATATAAGCATACCATAGATAATGAAGAGGTGAAACTAGCCACATCTATTTTGTATGTCAGTGGTTCAAATCCTGAAGAGAGAAGGAAAATCGAAATAGAGCAAGAAGCTTGGCGCACGATTAATGCGGCATTTGAAGACAAGGAAAAAGAATTAATGGATGTAATAAAGGAAAGCAAAAAAGTCTTGAGAGACAAAGAAAAAGCTTTAAAAGACAAAGATAAAACTATAGAAGACAAAGATAAAGCTATAGAAGAAAAGGATAAGCTTATAGAAGATTTAATGCAAAAGCTTAAAAATAAGATTTAGTCATTTACTACCATTTCATATTTTACGTTTTGCTTTAAAATCACAATCAATTGTTGAGCAAAAGACAATAAATCATCTATTTCGTTGCTATTCAAAACACTTGGTTTTCTCAAAACAAAAAGTTGATTATTAGTTAATTCTGCAGAATATCCTTTGTTGACTTCAAAAAACCGAATTAAGTTGTCTGCAAAAAGTAGTCGTACTTTTGCTTCATCTGGACCTTTTAATAAATAATAATATGAAAAAGCAGGATAATCTATAAAGTTAATATCATGAGTTTTTGCGGTAGCGATCATTGCTTCTCCATAATTTTCTTTTTCAATCATAAAATCAGGGCATAAAAAATCTCTAAAATTCACTCTTAAGCAAGTCAAAACAGCACTTCTATCTTGTTTTCCAAACCAAGTTATGCAAATATCTGAGACGTGAAATTCCGAGTTCTCCAAAAATCCAAAACAAACATTTTCTTCATATTTGATATGAAAATTATTTGAGAAATTGTATAAATTGAAGTGATTGGTATTCATTAATTTTCGATTATCAAATGAATAATTTTTAGATTCGGCAAACGATTTGATGCTTTCTTGCCTACTAGATAAAAGATTTGTATCTTTTACAATTCTTTTAGAAGCCAAAGGATGCTCAGAAAAATTTTTATGATAATCTAGACCTTTTACCTCTATTTGCCCACCATTTTTATTAACCAAAGTCTCAAAAAAGAAAATATGCTCCATAAAAGTATGATCTACAACGATCGCATTAGAAAGATCAAAAACCACGTTTGAAAGTGGTGGCAACTTCTGTAAAGATTTTTTAACTTGAAAAAAATTTGAGAAAATTGCTGACCCATTTATCTGAACTAAATAGGTATTATCTTCTATTAGTTGTGTTTTAACATCTGGATTAAATAACGAGCGAAAAGTAGCACCAAAAAAAAGATGAATTACAAGTTCTGCTGCAATTCCCAAAAAAATTCCTTGAAGTAAGCCAAAAAACAAAACGCCCAAAAGTGTGATTAAAAAAACAAGTCCTTGTTCTTTTCCTATTTTATAAGACTTAAATAACACGGTGGGCGTTACCAATTTAAAACCAGAAAAGATAAGCAAACTTGCCAAAGCAGATTTGGTTATGATGCTAAAAAAAGGGGTAAGAAGTAATACGAAAACCAGTAAAAATATAGCGTGAAAAAAGTTGGCCCAAGGAGTTTTTCCACCCGCATTTACATTAACAACACTTCTCCTAATGGCAGTAATCATAGCTAAACCACCCAAAAAACCAGAAATAATATTACCAATCCCTACTGCAGTTATATCTCTGCTCATTTCAGAAGGTCTTAAATCTTTATCGATTTTATCTAACGCTTTTGCACTTAAAAGTGATTCTACACTTCCTATAAGTACAAATAATAAAATATATTTGAGTGAAGCGGCAGTAAATAGTTTACTAAAATCAGGAAATGTAACTGTATCTAAAAAGTTTTTGGGAATATTAATCATAAATTCAGTAGGTCTATGCTCTATTTTTCCTGCCCAATCAAACGTATGTTGCTTATCTAAACCTAATAGTATAACAAACACCACTGATGTAAGTAACATGACAATCGGTATTGGCAAATATTTCCATAATTTGGTTTCTAAACTTTCAAATAAGATTAGCATAAATAAGCAAAGTGCACCTAAAATAGCTACTTTGGTATTAATAGTTTCAAATATTTCAGGTATATGAAAAAATATTTGAGATGCATTATAATTGGTAACATTAGATCCTAAAAGAACAGGAATTTGTGTAAGAGCTATCATTAAGCCCAAAGCCGAAAGCATGCCATGTATAACTGAAGCAGGAAAAAAATCTGCCAAAGTTCCAGCTTTTATTAACCCTAAACCGACTTGAATAAGCCCAGCTATTACAATACAAGCCAAAGTAAGCCTATACCCTACCCAAGTATCTCCAGTTCCCAATTCGTACACAGCGGCAAATGCTATAGCCGAAAGACCAGCTGGTGCACCTTTGATACCTAAAAAAGAACCTGCAATGAAACTTATAATAAGCCCACCAATAATAGAAGAAATGAGTCCTGCACCTGTAGGAAAACCACTTGCTAGTGAAATTGAGAGGCACATTGGTAAAGCTACAAGCGCTACTGAAAAGCCAGCTTGAGCATCTTGAGGAATATTTTGCGTTAATTTTTTACTAAATAAATTCATTTAACTGTGTTAATTATGATTTAAAACATTTGCGTGGTTAGTATCTGTACCATAACTAACCTCTACAAATCGAATTGCGGTATCAGAATCAGAATTATCTAGTCCATTTAGAAACTCCACGACATTAGACCTTGCATTATCTGCTTCATCAGAAATATCATAGTTTTCTTTGCTCCCGTCTGGAATGATAATAAAGCTTTGAAATTGATTCGAAATACTTGGTAATGTAGCACTTATCATTGAAGCTGCTTGTTTGGATGATATTTTTGAATTCATTAAATCCACACATTTTTCTCTAATTGAGTTTAAGCGAATTAAATTTCTTGAAGTAACAATTATAGCATGATGAACAATATTTTTCATAACATTTTTTTCTTAATATATTGAAATAATTATAATATTTACTAAATAAATTACTTTAATATATGGTGAAAAAATTAAATATAACTCTAATATTTTACACAATAATATAAAAACATGTTAAAAATAACACTTGTTTTTATATTATTAACAAAAAATAATAAAAATAATTAAATATTATAAATAATTTTTGTTTTTAGCTAATTTGGTATACATTCGCATAAATATAAAATTATTACCAATTTTATATTTTTTATAAATGTTAAATTTTAATATGATAATATGGGAATGAAATTTATAAAAGCCATGATACGAGCCTCTAAATTTGAGGAAGTAAGGGATGCTTTACAAAATTTAGGAGTTGAGTTTTTTACTTATTATGATGTAAATGCTATTTCATTTTCAAAAGAGCAAAAAATATCATATCGAGGTCGCACTGTCATGGATTCTGGAATCATACCGATTAGAGTAGTAGAAATTGTAGTGCCAGAAATAGACGCTTTAGATGTGTTCAAGGCAATTAATACAGCAGCACAAACGGGAACAGTAGGCGATGGAAAAATATTTATGTGGGACATGGAAAAAGCCGAAAGAATAAATTAAACAACAAAAATAAATAACCTTAATCAACCTTAAATCAAAATTCTAATTTATGGAGACCAAATTCGAAGTAGAAGTAAT
>JAAFJZ010000201.1 GCA_013298205.1 Cytophagales bacterium | reverse complement strand
TCCACCATTCTTATAGGCATAGTTTTATTATTTAAATTTAATTGTTTACAAATATAGAGTTATAAATCATTTTTTAACTTTCTTCTTTTTTAAGAAATGATTTGAATAGCTAATATCTACTTCTACAGCACCTATTACTAATTTAGCTGAAATTTTTAAGGGAATTCTAAACTTATCATCAGTTATGTAAGCTGTTATTGGCAAATCATTTCTAAACATCGAGTCTGATTCTTTAGGAATAATTGGGGCAATTACAAAAACCTTAAATTTACCAATTGCCGATTTTAATATTTGTTTTCCTAAATATAAAACTTTGGCGTTATAAAACTTATTTTCTAAAAAAACATTAAACCTAATCGTATCATTTATTAAGGATTTGTCAAAATTTATTGCTCTCAAAAAATAATAAGAGCTTATAATATCGTGGCATTGTTTGGGTACATTGTAGCTTTCAATCGCAAAATCACCATTATTTGTTTCAGTAGAAACCAAAACTACATCTCTTTTTCTATCAAATTCATTGATTTCATTCTTTTTGAAATTATTCTCTTTTATTTTCCTTACGAATTGATAAGGGAAATATTTTGAAGAATCCATATAAGAAACCCAATGATCTTCAATGTCAGCCACTAAATTTACTGAGCCAATGGTTTTGCCAATGGCATGGACTTTAAAACACCGCATAGAGTCTATTGTATGCATAACAGAATCTACCTGTAAAGTAAACTTTCCTGCTTCTACTAAACCATAATGAATTCTGTATTCTGATTTTTCATTTTTTTGCAAAATAAAATTTTGAGAATTTCCTTCATTATGAAAAAATAAAAAATAAAAAATAAAAATCAATATTTTAGATGTGTTCATTTATAAACATTAAATTTTCAATATCTTGGATTTCAATAGGAATACGTAATGAAAGATTTTTATTCCCTTTTTCTAAAATTAAAATATCCTGCTCCAACCTAATACCAATTCTTTCTTCTTGAATATAGATTCCTGGTTCGCATGTCAAAATCATTCCAGCCATAAAATCACCAGTAGCATTTCCTACATCGTGTACATCTAAACCTAAAAAATGTGATAACCCGTGCATAAAATATTTTTTATGTAAAGGCTTTTCTTTATCTTGATTGTTTAATGCCTCTTGTGTATATAAACCAAGTGAGATAAGTTTTAAATCAATAAACTCTATCATTTCTGTTGTATATCTTTCAAAAGTATATCCGACTTGAATTTTGGAAATTGACAAATTCAAAATATCTAATACAGCTTGGTAAATCTGTGCTTGGCGAATTGTAAATTTTCCATTCACTGGCACACATCTGGTAATATCAGCATTGTAGTTTCCATATTGTGCGCCAAAATCTATTAGTACTAAATCGCCAGATTGGCAAATGTCATTTTTGCTAACATAATGAAGAACACAGGCGTTTTTCCCAGAAGCGACTATGGTCTCAAAAGCAACATCTGAGGCTTTATTTTTTTTGAAATGATAAATTAAATCTGTTTCTATTTCATATTCGTAAATATTGGGTTTGATATTTTTTAGTGTACGTTCAAAAGCAATTTCAGTGATTTCTATAGCTTTTTCGATTTGAATTAATTCTTCTTCATGTTTGATGGTTCGAAGCTTAGCTAACAAAGGAGCAGAGCGTTCGTAAAGATGTAATGGATATTTTTCTTTACATTTTTGTAGCCAAATTCTATCTAGATTATAGAGTTCGGATGTTTGACGTGGATGTTCATTAAGATTTATATAAATACAATCAGCTGAAATCACTAGTTTATTAAATATACTTTCAAATTCATCTGAAAAAAAAATGGTTTGAATTCCAGAAAGCTTTTTAGCTTCTTCTTTACTAAGTTTTTCTCCTTCCCAAATTTTTATTTGGTCGTTTGTTTTTCTTATAAATAAAATTTCACTATGTTCTTCTTTGATACAATCTGGAAAAATCACCAAAATTGTATCTTCTTGATCTATTCCTGAAAGATAAAATAAATCCGAATTTTGCTTAAAAGGTAGAGACGAATCTGCATTTCCTGGCCAAACAGGATTGGAATGGAATACTGCGATCGAATTTTTTTTGATTAATTGAGCAAATGATTTTCTCGTTTTTAGATAAAAACTAAAAGCCAAAGGAGTATAACGTGTGGTCATAACTGAAGTTTGAGTAAATTAACTAGCATACGATTCCATCAATTTGAGTAGGTGGGTTGTAGTTTTCCAATTTCTTGTTGTGGCAACTAAATTAAGTTTATTTTCAAAAAATTGGTTTGAAAATTTTGTATTGCCATATCCAGTTGGACAATGTAAAAAAACAAACTTTTCTATTAATTCAAACTCATCTAAATTCGATTGAATATTATATATTTTTTCAATATTTGTATTCAATGGTACATTTTCTAAAAAAGTAACATAAAGTTTCTCAATTCCTATATAATCTTTTGACAAAAAAGGATTAATATGAACAAGATTTTGAAGTTCCTGAAGGTTTAAAACCAAAACTGAAACCTTTAAACCCAAGTTACTAAAAATTGAAAACTCAATTTTTTGAGAAATAAGTTTTTGATTATTAATAGTGTCCAAGCTTTTAAAGACCACATTTCCACTTTGAATGTATGTATTCACTTCTTCGAAGCCTAAATTTTCATAAAGCTTTTTCAAGTCTGACATCAAAATTTTGTTTTTGCCACTAACATTTATGCCTCTTAAAATAGAAAGAAATATATTCATAGAGTATAAATATGTAAGTGTGTCAAGGCTGAATTTAAAAATTCAACCTTGACAAAAAATTACAAATTTTTACCTAAAAAATCATTGAAAGTATCGCCTCTAAGCCCCAAACGAATGGTTTCTAAAGGAATAACCTCATTTGGTGCAATGTTTCCAAGGTTTACATTATGACCTAATAGCTTAATAAACCATACTTGTTGAGATTTTTGTGGAGCTTCCCAAATAATCTTTTCACTTGGTATTTGTGTTAAAATTTCTTCTACCAAACCAGACCTTACTTCTCCACTAGACCTAAATAAGCCGACATTTCCTCCTTCTCTAGCCTCACCAATTACTTTCCAAGCTCCAGCCTCTAACTCCTTTTTCATTAATTCAATCCATTTGTAAGGAGGAATAATTTTTTGATCGTCTTTAGAGCCTACTTCTGAGAGCACAGTTACTCTTGTTGCAAGCTTACGGATGTATTCGCATTTTACATCATGTTGTAATTCAATGGAGCCATCTGAAACTTCTGCATATTCTAACTGTAAAGTGTCTAGCAAACGAAGGTAATCTTCAAATTGCCCTCTCATTATAAAAGCTTCAAACAACGTACCTCCTAAATAACAAGGAATGCCATTACTTTTATAGACTTCAAGTTTCTTTTTTAAGTTAGGCGTTAAGTATGATGTTGCCCAGCCTAATTTTACAATGTCTGTATATTCACCAGCAACTTCAATAAAATCTTCAGCTTCACGGGTACTTAAGCCTTTATCCATAGCCATTGTATAGCCACTTTCTCTGGGTTTTGTAGGTCTTGAAGGTATATCCTTCAAAAAGTAATTTTTCACTTATCTAAATTGGGGTTAAGATTTATATTGATTTATTATTTGATACAATGTCTTTTGCATTTCTAATTCTGGGAAGAAATCGAAAAGCAAAATATGCTTATCAAAGTCCAAAATTAATGCATTTTCTAAATATAAAAACGCTTGTTTGAAATCACTTTTACAAATATTATAAACTGAGCATCGATAAAGCAATTCTGCATCCTCAGGAGATTCGTCAATTCCTGAAACAAGCAAAGAAATAGCTTTGTCGTAATCGCCTTGTTCATAGAACAATAGAGACCAATTAAGCCAAATTTGCGGGTCAGTTGGGTCCAAATTACATGCTTGTTGGTAAGCTTCATGACTAGAACTTTCATTTCCGATTTTATATTCAGCATCTGCTAATTCTAACCAAAATTCCGAATTTTCAGGGTCTAACTCTATGGATTTTCTAAAAAAATGTATCGATTCAAACCATTTTTCCTGGAGTGTAAGGCAGTAACCCATCCCAAACCATGCATCTGCATACTCAATATCTATGTTTAAAGCTTTTTTATAATTAATAATTGCATGGTTATAATCTTTTAATTTTTCAAATGAGGAAGCGTAATATGTGTAAACTTCTGCATCAGGCTCTTCTAATTCTATGGTTCTTAAATAAGCTTCATTTGCCTCTTTGTACATTAAAAGATTCATGTAAGCATTTCCCATATTAAAAAAAGAGGAGGAAAAATCGTCTTTGATTAAAGTTGAATACTCAAATGCATGAATAGCAGATTCATACCTTTCAAGTTTGCTATAAACTGTACCCAAATTGTACCAAGCTATGTGTGAATAAGGATCGCTATCGATAAACTTTTGATAAAACTCAATACTATTTTCTAATTCTCCTGCAATATCTAAGGCATTGGCAAGTTCAAATAATGCTTCTTCATTTTCATTATTAATCATTACAGATTTTTTGAAATACAAAATAGCCGAATCATTATTTCCTAAATTATTATAAGCTAAACCTATTTGATAAAAAATATAATCTTTAACTTCAACATTATCAATAGAATATTCTAAAAACTCTAAAGCACTTTGGTATTCTCCTTTTTGAAGCATAAGATTAGCTTTAAGTGAAATAACTTCTTCATCATTGGGAAAAAGGCTTTCAATAGGCTCCAAAGTAACAATAGAGGCATCAACTTGCCCCAAATTACAAAGTATTTGAGCCTTTTCGAGCTGCAAATCGGTGGAAAAAGGATATTGATTCAGACCCAAATTGCAGGCTTCTAAAGCTAATTCTAGTTTGCCTACTTTAATGTAATGGTCTATAATGTATTCTAACGAATTGAGCTCAAAATAATATTGACTTTTAGACGCAAGCATTTCTTCGAATCGAGATATACTCTCATCGTCCTCACTTGGTTCCCAACTATCAAATTCTCTGTCCATACACATTCAAACTTTTGGAAAGTTACGTAAAATAACACAAAATAGTCAAGTCTATGCAACAATAAATTTCAAAATAAATAATCCAAAAAAAGATATTCTGTTTTCTTATTCAAAAATGAATTAATTTTGAACGTAAATAGTCCATAATTAATTCTGACTTTTCTAAAATTAAACTTTCAATTGCATAAATTATATTGAGTTCTAAAATTTATTTAGCGTACATTTTATCTATTTAATGAAAAAGAAAATCTTTTGTCTTAATGTTTATTTTTTATTGTTCTTTATAATTTTTTTATCTTGTCGTCCTGATTTAGAGATAGCCAAATTAAATTCATCTCCACTTTCATTTGAAAAAGATACACTTTCATTTGATACATTATTTACAGGCGTAAGAAGTATCGATAAAAGAGTAAAAGTTTATAATAAAAGTGAAAACGCACTTTATATAGATAAAATTTTTCTC
>JAAFJZ010000200.1 GCA_013298205.1 Cytophagales bacterium | reverse complement strand
AGAGCCATAATTACTGGCGATTTAAGTCAAGTAGATTTACCTAAAAATCAAGAATCGGGACTTAAAGATGCAGTAGAAAAACTAAAAGATATTCCTGAAATTAGTTTTATACACCTTACAGTTGCAGATGTAACCAGGCATCAGTTGGTTAAAAAAATCATTCATGCCTATGGTAAATAATTTATTCGATAAAAAGTATAAATTTACTAATTTATTTTAAGAAAATAAATCTCCAAAATATTTTAAATTTTTCATTAAAAAATGAAACCTTGTATTAAATACTCTGTTTAATACAATAATATATATATTTTTTGTATTAATTTTATGCTTTTAACAAAAACAACAAATTTTTATCATGGAAGATTACAATAAGATTATCGAATCACTTAGCGTAAGATGTATAAACGCTAAAAACATAAAAATTTTAAAACCTTTTATTTTAGAAAACTTTTACGATGTTGAAAATCATATTATTTTACTCAATCACGGTGAAATATTTTTTGGTGACGGTTTCACAAAATTAAATGAAGGCGAAATGCTTTTTCTTCCTGGAGGAAAACTTACTCCTTTAGCCTATGGTGAAATAGACGCACAAAAGATTAAAAATGAGACATTTATGGCTCATAAAGAAAAATATATTCAAACCATTCCAAGTACTGAAGAACTAGGTGTAGAAAGCAATAGCTATTTTATTATTAGTCTCGAAGCTAAAGTATTTGATTCAGTCAACTTTTTTACTTCCATAGATATGCCAGCTTTTGCGTTGCCGAAAGCAAGCAATATTTCTGACTCAATATGGGAAATTATGAAAGAAACTTCATTAAAACTTCCAGGTAAAGAAAAAATTATCAAGAGTTTTACTGAAAGAATAGTAATTGAAATTATAAGACATATTCTTGAAAAAAGATTGTTTGTAGAACAATTAGCTACAAATACTACCTATTTCAAAGACCCTCGTTTGGTAAATATTTTTAGTTATATCAAAGATAATTTAAAAGGAGATCTCTCAAACCATGTTTTGGCAGACGTTGCTAATGTTTCTGAAGATTATGTTGGGCAATACTTTAAAATGCTAACTGGTATAAATCCGCAGGACTATATAGAATACCAAAGAATGGAAAAAGCGGTAAACCTATTGAGAACTTCAAAACAGAGCATTAGAGAAATAAGCAAAGGAGTTGGTTACAAAGATACTGCATATTTTTGTAGACGATTTAAAATGATGTTCGGCATTCCTGCTGGTAAAATGCGTAGAAGAGAATCATTAATTAATGTTTAAATCCTGATTTAAACATTTTATTCTAAAATTTAACTTTTTATTTATATTTTCTGTAAAAAATCTCTTGGTCATGCTTACTTATTAAACATTCAGCTGTAAATACTTTTATAGTCTATTGGGTCAAACTACCAACTAATTAAAAAAACAAACTCTGGGTAAGTTTTGGATATAAAAAGTACTGATGAAATATTTTAGCAAAAAATTGATTGTTCAGATTAGTATTAGATTTAATAGATGAATTGACTCTTTACTAATAATTTTGAAATTTATAGTAAGTATTTATTTACTTTCCTTGAGCACCATATCTATAGTAACTGCTGCTGAAATGATAGCAATTTTACTATCTTTATTGGCATAACTTGGATCTATTGTTACATTATATTTATCTGCAGAGGTAAAAATTTCTTGCATTGCTCCAGCCCATTTTTTAGAAATTGTTCCAATTTTATTTTTGGAAGTATCACTGATAACAAAATTCCATGCTTTCCAATCTCCACTAATCTCAGCAACTTCGGTTCCTGATGAATCAGAAATTTTAAAAGTAGGTTTAAACAATTTGAATTTTTGCTTAATAAAACCAATATTGTTTCCAAGTTCATCTTTTACTTCAATTTTAGACAGAAAAAATGTCCAACCTCTAGAAATTGTAGCTTCCATCTCACCATTTTTATTTTTAATTTCTAACAAAAATGGTAACATTGCTTTCTTAATCAAAAGTCTTAAAATTTTCTGAAAAATAGTTAATTTTTGATTTATGGAACCAAGGCTTTCACCTTTGTCATTGAAAACTTGATAGCAATTTTCAAACTTAAAAAAACCTACTTTTTCATCTATGAAAAAGCTATTCGAGTCAAAGAAACTTGTATTCATTTTAAAAATTATTGTTTAACAAAATTAGATATTTTAAATCAATTGAGCTAAATATTTATTTTAAAAATTTCTTTTGATAGCAAATTGATATTGAAGCGTGAAGGATATAGCGAAAAGCCCGCAGTGAGGCACGAACGAGGACTTGTAGCGATAGCCTGACCTGAAAGGGCACGCCCAAAGGTTTATATTCAATTTTTATTATTTTCAAATAAATTTTATTTCAATTTCTGTATAGAAAAATCTTGCAATTTGTAAAATTTTTAGCATCAAAATTGCTATTTGAGTCTTTTTATATAGCTTTGCCTTCAGATTCAAATAAAATAATAAATCAAAATATACAATGAAAGTATCTGTTATAGGAGCTGGTAATGTAGGTGCAACTTGTGCTGATGTATTGGCTTACAAAGAAATTGCTAATGAAATCGTTTTATTAGATATTAGAGAAGGTTTTGCCGAAGGTAAAGCCCTTGATATTTGGCAAAAAGCTCCGATAGATTTATACGATAGCCGTACAGTTGGTGCTACAAATGATTACTCCAAAACTGCTCATTCTGATGTAGTTGTGATTACTTCTGGTTTGCCTCGTAAACCGGGTATGACCCGTGATGACTTGATTTCTACCAATGCAGGTATCGTGAAATCGGTTACTGAAAATGTAATGAAATATTCACCAAATGCGATTATCGTTGTGGTTTCCAATCCACTAGACGTAATGACGTATTGTGCACACAAAACTTCTGGAAAATCTAGAAATGTAGTAATCGGTATGGCGGGTATCTTGGATACGGCACGTTACAGAGCGTTTTTGGCTGAAGAAATCAATTGCTCTCCTAAAGATATTCAAGCCCTTTTGATGGGTGGACATGGCGACACTATGGTGCCTTTGCCAAGATATACTACTGTAGGCGGTATTCCTGTAACAGAATTAGTTTCTAAAGATAAATTGGATGCGATTGTAAATAGAACCATAAATGGTGGTGGTGAATTGGTAAAACTTATGGGCACATCTGCTTGGTATGCACCAGGTTCGGCTGCTGCTCAAATGGTAGAAGCTATTTTGAGAGACCAAAGAAAAATCGTTCCTGTTTGTATCAAATTGGAAGGTGAATACGGAATCAATGATTGCTATTTGGGAGTACCCGTAGTATTAGGAAAAAATGGGGTTGAAAAAGTAATCGAAGTAAAACTTAACGATGAAGAAAAACAACTTCTACAAACTTCTAGGGTAAAAGTAAAAGAAGTAATGGACGTAATGGACAAATTGGTTTAGTCTCTAATTCTTAATTTTCATCAAAAAGCCTTGGTTATCGCAAAATAATCAAGGCTTTTTTAATTTATAGATTCCATAAAATTAATGTCAATTCACAAAAATGAACAGACAACAAATAATTTGGGCGTGCCCCAAGGGTCAGGCTATCGCTACAAGTCCTCGTTCGTGCCTCACTGCGGGCTTTTCGCTCTATCCTTCACGCTAAGAAATTACCTAAATCCTTATGAAAAATATTTTAATGGTAGATTTATTTTCCCAATACCAAAAAATCAAAACGGAAATAGATTCCGCTATTTCTCAAGTGATAGAGAAATCGGCTTTTATCAACGGGTATGCCGTAAAAGAATTTGCAGATAATTTGGCAAAATACCTTGAAACCAAATACGTAATTCCTTGTGCAAATGGTACGGATGCCTTGCAAATTGCTTTTTCGGCTTTAGATTTGCCCACAGACGCTGAATTTATTGTTCCCAGTTTTAATTATGTAGCTGCCGTAGAAGTGGGGGCTTTTTTAGGTTATAAACCTGTGTTTGTAGATAGTTTGGAAGGATTTTATAACATGGATACTTCTAAAATCGAGCAAGCCATTACACACAAAACAAAAGTAATCGTTGCCGTACATCTTTTTGGGCAATGTGCAGATATGGAACATATCATGGAAATAGCCAAAAAGTATAATTTATATGTCATAGAAGATACAGCTCAAGCAATAGGTGCCAAGTATACATCAAAAAATGGAAAAACTAAAAGTGCTGGAACTATCGCGCATATCGGTACAACTTCATTTTTCCCTTCCAAAAATCTTGGGTGTATGGGAGATGGTGGAGCTATTTTTACAGATGATGACGAACTGGCAAAAAAAATGCGTTGCATAGCCAATCATGGTCAAGAAGTAAAATATACCTACAAAATGATAGGCATCAATTCAAGATTAGACACTTTGCAAGCTGCTATTTTGGACGTAAAACTCAACTATTTGGATCAATACAATCTTGCTCGCCAGAAATGTGCTGATTATTATGATAATTTCTTCAAAAATCACCCCAAAATTAGTATTCCAGCTCGCAATTCACAAAGCTCACACGTTTTTCACCAATATACATTAAGCTTGGATGAAAGAATAGACCGAAATCGTTTGCATAAAGAATTACAAGATAAAGGCATTCCGAGTATGATTTATTATTCTTCACCCTTGCATTTGCAGGAGGCTTATGCGTATTTAGCTTGGGGACAAGGAACGCTGCCTGTTGCAGAAAAATTATCTCAAAATGTATTATCTTTGCCTATACATACAGAAATGACTGAGGAAATGCTCCATTATATATGTATGAGTCTGAAAGAAATTTTGGAATGAGTATTTGAGTTCATTTTTCCAAATAAGCATAATTGTAAAAAATTTATTTATGTTGAGCGATAAAGAAATAGACTTTTTAGAGAATAAAATACCCATACTGGCAGAATTTGCTACCAAACAAGCTTTTATTAATGCTTTGGCTTCTGGTAGCAGTGTAATGATAGCGCGCAATGGGCAACTAATAGAAATATCTGCTGATGGTACAGAAAAGTTTATTAAAGAAATTGATAAACCAATCAAGGTAAAACAACGGGTTTTTAATATTATAAACAATGTCAGTACCTAGAATGAGAATTTTCGCTGGGCCTAATGGTTCAGGTAAAAGCACCATAAAAGCAAGCATTCCAGAGATTATAGATTCAAAACACATAAGTATAAAAACAGACCAAATACCCTATTGGTTTCAAAAATTTGTTTTAGAAAAACTAACATAAAACCAGATTGAAAAAAATAAAATTTGCCATTATTGGGGCGGGGTACATAGGCAAGAAACATGCTACCATGGTACTTCAAAATGAAAATTGCGAGTTAGTGGCTATGATAGATAGTAATGTCCAGCTTAAAGATGATGTAGAAGCCCAATTTAAAGTTCCGTTTTTTGATTCTTTTGAGAATTTTTTAAATGAAAATATTGATTCTGATGTGGTAAACATTGCCACACCCAATTATTTACATG
>JAAFJZ010000020.1 GCA_013298205.1 Cytophagales bacterium | reverse complement strand
AAAAAGTAAATCAAGCACAAATATGAATGAAGTGAGCATCACAGGCAATATTTGGAAATTAGGATGCAATTGGGGAAGCGGTAAACCTAGCTTCTACAACTACATTAAAGAAGAGAGCATTATTATTGGCGTTGAGGACAAAAAATACAGCATTGGCGACTTGATTGTTGTTACAGAAGGACATCTAGTAAAGGCAATCGCAAGAATTAATGAGAATCCGAAACCTGTTACAAGTAACATAAATCTTAAACCTTCCTTTGACAATCTCGCAATTGAGTATGACACTTGGGTCAACTACGCAAATTCCGAATGGTATGAACTTGAAGAAGATGACACATTTTCATATCAATTACAGCAAGGAATCTGCAAAGTTCAAAATAGAGACATTCGTAATAAGGTTATTGACTTATGGAATAGTAGAAATGCCAATTATTGGATATTTCAAGGTAATCCAAGTGTATTTGATTTCGAAACTGCGATTAAAAATAATTTACTGGAAGATTGGACTGTTTCAGCTCATAAAGACAAAATAAAAAAAGGTGATAAAGTTATTCTATGGATTTCAGGTAAAAATTCAGGTTGTTACTCTCTTGCAGAAGTAACGAGTGAAGCACAAAACATTACTCAATCAAAAGATTCACACTTATGGAAAACAGAAGACAAAAATCCTCTTAAAGCAGGAATCAAAATCACACATAATATAATTGAAACTCCTTTGCTTTGGAGCAAAATAAAGGGAACAAAAGGACTAGAAAATTTGAAAGTTGGTAATCAAGGAACAAATTTCACAGCAACAAAAACAGAATTTAAAACTATTTTGAGTTTAATAAATAATACAACTGCATCAAATAATAAAGCTGACATGCAAGCAAAAAACATTATCCTTTATGGACCTCCAGGAACAGGGAAGACCTACAATAGCATTGATAAGGCTGTTGAGATAGCTTCACCTGAAAGATTTAACTTCAATAATCACAAGGTCAATAAAGAAGTGTTTGACGAATTAAGAAGAAATGGACAAATTGAGTTCGTTACTTTCCACCAAAATTATTCCTATGAAGATTTTGTGGTTGGGATTTCTCCCGATGTTACATCTGGCACTTTGCGTTTTGACAAACGTGAAGGAATTTTCAAACAGTTGGCTGAAAGAGCAAAACAAAATTGGCTTGCATCATCTGACAAAAAAGAAATCAGCATTGACTTCAATTTTGTTTTTAATACTTTCTTTTCAAAGTTAATTGAGGAAGAAGTGAAAGAGATTGAAATTCCAATGAAAAGTAAAGGTTACAAGTTTAAAGTAACATCAATTGACATTGACGAGGGAAGAATAAAGTTTACAAAACAAAGCGGAGGAACAGGACACGACTTGCTTGTAAAAAATCTCAAAGCAATTTATGAGGGAATTATGGTGTTGAAGGTTTGGGTGTTTATTACAATCCATTGGTAGAACATCTAAAAGAATTTGCCGAAACGCTTGAACCCCAAAATTCAACAGAAGAGGAATTGAAAAGGTTTGTTTTGATAATTGATGAAATAAATCGTGCTAATATTTCTAAGGTTTTTGGCGAATTAATTACACTTCTTGAGGACGATAAAAGATTAGGAGAAGAAAACGAATTGAAAATTACTTTGCCAAATGGAGAAAAAGAATTTGGCGTACCGCCAAATCTTTACATCATAGGCACAATGAATACAGCAGACAAGTCGATTGCTTTAATTGATATTGCTTTGCGTAGGCGTTTTGAGTTTGTTGGTTATTATCCAGAATATGAGATGTTGAATGAAAAAGAGTCTTTGCTTCTTAAAAAAGTCAATGAAGCAGTTTTTAAAGAAAAAAAATCTGCTGACTATCTTATTGGGCATGCTTACTTTATGAAAGGACAAACGATTGAAATTGTTTTGCAAAACAAAGTTGTTCCCCTATTAATGGAATATTTTTCAGGCAAGACAGACATCGTTTCAAAAATATTTGCGGACACTAATTGGAATGTAACTTACGATACAACAAATTTCATTTGGGATATTTCACCAAGATAAAATGGCTTTACTCTTCGAATACGGAAAATGGCAGAGCATAAATAACAAAAATGCTTTACACCAAATGCTGAAAGACATTTGGAGGCAACGCATGTTTGTTGAAACGGATTCCGAACTTACAGAAGTTCAAACAGACAATCATTATCAACCATTCCTACAGTTTGACGACAATCAAATAAGGGCAAACAATTTTGTTGGCTTCATTCAAAACGGAGATGAAGTAATTGAGATTTATCCGAAAGTATTTCGGCAACATTTACCAAAGCCATCAGGTAATGAAAAGATATTGATGCTTCGCCACATCTTTTATTGGTTTAGCTATTGTCGAAAATGGAACTTCCCTTTTAATCAAGCATCACTTGACACAATTGACGTGGACGAATTTCCGGAACTGATTATAAACTTAATAGCAAATCAGTTTTTAGAAACAGTTTCAAAGCAACCTTTAACAATGTATCAAGAAGTAGAGGAATCGTTGATTACTCCGAGAGGTTCAATAAATTTCAAACGCTACGTAAGCAGTAGTTTATCACACGGTAATTTTCAAAATATCGAATGTGATTATGAACCATTCCTGTTTGACAATAAAGTAAACAGAGTAATTAAATATTGTTCACGGTTGTTGATGAAACATACAAAGTTTTCAGAAAATTTGCGAATGCTTCAAGATGTTGTATTTATCTTAGACGAAGTTGAGGACTTATATTGCACCATACACGATGTTGAAAATATCACTCTCAATACTTTCTTTTCAGATTATTCCAATCTACTTGACAGTTGTAAACTTATCCTTAGCCAACAACTCTATTCAAGTAATACTTACGACCTTTCTCAATGGTGTTTACTTTTTCCAATGGAATATATTTTTGAAGACTTTCTTGCAGGATTCTTAGAAAATAAATTTTCAAAAGACTGGAAAATTGAATATCAAAAATCAGACGAATACTTGTCAAATATACCTCGAGTGTTCAACATGCAACATGACATATTTCTTACCGCAAGACATGGTTCAAAACGAAAAGTTATCATTGACACCAAATACAAATTACGCCAAGACAATTTCAAAACAGACCCCAAAAAAGGTGTAGCACAATCTGACCTATATCAAATGGTTAGTTATGCTTTTAAAAGAGGTTGCACAGATATAATATTAGTTTACCCAAACATTTCAGACAGTTTAAATACATCAGACAACTTTAAAATTATTTCAGGGTTTGGTGGAGCAGACGAAATAACAATAACAGCAATGGAGATTCCTTTTTCATCATTGACAAATTTCAGCGAATTAGACTCAATGTTATATGAGACTATTGAAACACAATTAAACAAATTACTTCAATGACAACATCGTATTCAGACAGGAAATTAACGATAAAGAAAGAAGCCCGAACGCATAACAGCACCTACCCAAAAGGCGGGGTTTCGTGTTCCAAAGACAGTTTTGTGCTTAATGGAAGTTTAGTTTTTCAAATCAAGTTTTGTGGTAAAAGTCCCGCCCTTCGGGTAGCTGCAAAACGTGTGTGTCTTGAATAGCAAACGCAAGTTTGCTAATGCTTTGTAAGAGATGAGAGTAGGTCTCTCGGTGGCGACTTTAGGAAGTAGCTACCAAACCACTTTATGGTGCATATTACGAAAGTAAGTTGTGCTGAGCGATAAAGAAAAACGGCTACATTGATAGCTGTAGGTGCGTGTACAGGAGTTGAATGAAAATGAACCAATGACGAAGCCTCGTAAGGGCAAAAGCATTGTCGAAAGTGGGTAGCTACGTTTGTACCCACAAGCAAGGTGTATCGGACAATCCTATTACTGGATACATGACAATCGGGGTTAAGTTGGCAAGAACTGTCTTGTCCTGAAATAGGTTTACACAAAAATAAGTGTAAAAATGGAACAAAAAAGGATTTATAGAGAGTTTAAGCAATACAGTTTTGAGTTCAAAAATATTGTATGTAAAGAACATATTGAGCATGGATTTAGTTTAGCAGAGCTTACAAGAAAATATGATTTGAGTAGTCATTCCTTAATTCACTATTGGTTAAGGAAATATGGTTATATAACGCCAGGTTCTATTGGAATAAATGAAACTAATTTATATGTTGGAATCGAAAATAATGAACCCATTCCTGAGATTCCTATGCATACCCCAGACGAGCATAACAATGAAAACAAATCAGAAATAGCACGTTTAAAAAACGAGCTAAAAGATGCCATGATTCAATTAGAAGGCTACAAGCGGATGGTAGAAATTGCCGAAGAACAGCTAAAGATTCCGATTAGAAAAAAGTACAATACCAAGTAATTCAGGAGATTAGATACAAATATGAAAAAACAGGACTTTCGCATATTTGTAAATTATTTGGTTTGAGTCGCCAGTCGTTTTATCAACACCATTGGCAATTAGAAAGTACAGAATTAGAACTGCAATTGATTATCAGGCAAGTAATGTTAATTAGAGAAGACCATCCTAAATTGGGTACACGCAAGTTGCATGAAAAACTACAATCTTTTATGTTGGAACACAACATAAATATAGGTAGGGATGCTTTGTTTGATTTATTGAAGGCAAATCAATTGCTTGTACGCAAACGCAAGCGTAAAATCACTACTACAATGAGTTACCATCGATTTCATAAATACCCAAATTTGATAAAAGGGAAAGAAATTGAAGCACCTAATAAGCTGTATGTGAGTGATATAACGTATTGGAAAATAATCTCAGGTTTTGTATATGTTAGCTTTATTACCGATGTGTATTCGCATAAAATTGTAGGCTATCAAGTAGCCGAAACGATGGAAGCCATAGAAAGCATAAAGGCTTTGCGAATGGCATTAGAACCACTTAGCAAGGAGCAAATGCAACAATTGATTCATCATTCGGATAGAGGCGTTCAATATTGTAGTACTGAATATGTAAAGCTATTACAGGACAATGAAGTAAAAATCAGCATGACCGAAAGCAGTGAACCTACCGATAATGCCGTGGCAGAGCGATTAAATGGCATATTGAAAAATGAATACTTGCAGTTTTATAAAGTAGAAAACATTGAGGAAGCTAAAATCAAACTTAAAAGAGCGATAGAACTCTATAACAACGATAGACCGCACATGAGTATTGGTAATCTAACACCAGAAGTGGTACATCAAACAGGGATTAAAACAGAAAAGCTGTGGAAAAATTATTATCAATCAAAACTAAGAAAGGAGCAAACGATGGGCTAGGTTTTTTGAGGCATAACAGAACGCGTACGAAGTAAAAATCCGTCAAAAAGCTGTAAAGCTATCAACGGATTAGTACGCTATCTGACTGGAATATTCCTAGTGGGTTGCACCGCTGCAGAGCCCATGACCGCTTCTCCCAGTTCGACAAATGTAAACGGTTTTTAGGATTAAAAAAAAAGTGTAAATTTGTAGCAGGATTAATCGTTAAACTGTAAACTTTTTTTAGGACGTGACAATGGTAGCATATTTTTTGTCAATCATTTTTTCGTCTATGCACATATGTGTACCTACGTTTTGGGGTAAACATATATGTACGATTTGTTCTTTTGTAACTTCTCCTGTTTGAACATCAGCTTCATAAACAGTGTTTTTCATAAATCTACCTTCAGCTTTATCTTTTGAAAAATCACTTATGATATTCCTATACCAATGGTAAAAAACCTTAGGTCTGATTTGCAAAAAATAAGCTATTGTGGAAAGGCTTACTGGACGTTCTTCAATGGAATGCTTTAAAAAAAAGAGCCATCTCAGGGGTTATTTTAGCTCCATCTGGATGTAATTCATATGTGTTACTGAAGTGCTTATCTGTTCCCGAAACCTTCCACCTCCTTCGATGAATGACCAAGTATATTTTCTTAAGTGAAAAGCTATGACTCAATACAGTAATTGGATTACAAAAACCATCCAAAACGGCATTTGACTCTTTAAGGGAATCTGGTAATTTTTCTTCTTTCTCATGAAAAATGAGTTCATAACAAGTAAGTTTGTTTACAACTGAAAACAAATCGAAACTCGCAAGGTAGCTTTCAGGCACATGAAGCTTTATGAGTTCTTGAAGTAAAAACTCGTTGGAAGGTTTAATTTTCTTTGGCATAACAATTGCAAATATAATACTAGCACCTCAAAAAAAGAATTAGCCAGATTTAGACTTTAAGACTATTGACAAACTTTGTAAAATCAATAAGGACTTTGAAAAGTTCGTTGAGCAAACAGAGAAACTTATGACAGCCGAAGAAAAATATCATAAATCAACAGAAAAAGAACTTGATGAATTTTGTGATGACTATTTTGAGAACGATACGGAAATGGAAAAATATTGTAAAGACAAGTTTATACCGTCTGAAACAGAGTAAAAGCCACAGCAGGCAACATGGTATTGCCGCTAGTGGGGCAGACGGAAGTAATTGAACAGTAGTAATTCTATGAAACTTTTGTGCTAAATTTGAGCATTAGTTTTTCAAAATCCCCACCATCGACAATACCTATCCGTTGGCTGCAAGCCTACGAAACCGACTACAAACATTGAATACCGACTGAAAGTGAGCAACGAATTAAGACAACATTTCGAGAAAATTACACCATTGACAGACCAAGAGTTTGACTATTTACTTTCGCATTTCACAACAAAGAAACTTAAAAAACATCAATTTTTAATTCAAGAAGGCGACCAAGTAACCAATGATTATTTTGTTTTAAAAGGACTTTTAAAAGCCTACCACATTGACAAAGAAGGCAAAGAATATATTATGCAGTTTGCCATGGAAGATTGGTGGGTTACAGATTATCAAGCATATTTTAGTCAAACAAAAGCAACCTTAAATATTGACTGTATTGAAGAAGTTGAAATACTATGCTTATCACTTCAAAATAGAGATAAAGTTTGTGCAGAATTACACAAAATCGAACATTTCTTCAGGCGAAAATCTAATATGGGTTATGTTGCCTTGCAAAGAAGAATATTATCAATGCTTAACAGCAATCCCAAAGAACGTTTCGAACAATTACGTTTACAATATCCAAGCTTATTTCAGCGAGTTCCCAAAACCTTGATAGCCTCTTATCTTGGCGTTTCTAGAGAAACTTTAAGTCGTTTTACTTAATTGTGATATAACTCACATAAAACTTGTGATTTAGCTCCTGTACAAGCAGTTATTTTGTTGCGACCTTTGCATTGTACAATTTAAACAAAGTAAAAATGAAAAAGTCTGTATTAACAGGTTTGGTATTAAGTGCAATGGCATTCAATATTCAAGGGCAAAACATTGCATTTAACGCAAAAGAACTCTATCCAGAGGGAGTAGCTTATAGCCAAAAGCAAAAGGTATTTTTTTTAAGTTCAATGCATAAAGGTAAAATTGGTAAACTTGATTCTCAAGGTAATTATTCAAATTTTATTGATGATTCAGAATTAATTAGTTCAGTTGGATTATTATCAGATGATAAGCGCAGCTTGCTATATGTATGTGTAGCAGATCCAGGCGCTTCCATTAAATCAAAAACTGAAACTCAAGGCAAATTATCCAAATTAATTGCTTTTGACATTAATACTGGAGAGAAAAGATTTAGTGCCGATTTGAGCTCTTTAAATACGAATGGAGGCAATT
This sequence comes from Cytophagales bacterium, assembly GCA_013298205.1. Taxonomy (GTDB): domain Bacteria; phylum Bacteroidota; class Bacteroidia; order Cytophagales; family UBA9547; genus JAAFJZ01. Next base: position 6,262 of record JAAFJZ010000020.1, on the reverse strand, counting down.
TTGCAAATGATGTAACAATTGATAACGATGGAAACCTATATGTTACTAATAGCTTTTCGCCTATTATTTATAAAATTACGCAAAGTGGAAAAGCAAGTATTTTTACTACACATGATGACTGGAAAGGTGAGGGATTTAACCTTAATGGCATCGTCTTTCACCCTAATGGATATCTTATAGTGGCAAAGTCAAATACAGGGCTTTTATATAAAATTTCACTAGAAAACCCAAATACAATAAAAGTTATTAAGTTAGACCCTTTGTTAGGTGCTGATGGCTTAATACTTAATAGTAAAAATGAGTTGGTTGTTATATCAAACGCTAGAAATGAAATATATCAATTAACAAGTAATGATAATTGGGAAAATGCTATTATAAAAGCAAAGGTTAAAAGTACTATGTCTTTTCCAACTACTGGAGTTCAAATAAAAAGTAAAAATTATATTTTAAATGCAAAATTGGACGAATTATTTAATCCAAAAGCAATAAAAACTTCTAATTTTCTTATTCAAGAGGTTAAATTTTAAATTATGAAAAAAGTATTTCAAAAAATCTTCCAAGGATGTATGGTTATCGCAGGTTGTGCCATATTTTCTTTAGCAAACCAAGCAACCGCACAAACTATAAAAATTAAAAATATGAAAAAGGTATTATTTGTGGTTACAAGCCACGACAAAAAAGGCAGTACAGGTCAGCCAACAGGTTATTATTTAGCCGAAGTTTCGCATCCGTGGGAGGTTTTAGAAAAGGCAGGGTATGAAATGGATTTTGTTAGCCCCAAAGGTGGCAAAGCACCTGTAGATGGTTTTAATTTGGACGATCCCTCAAATAAAAAGTTTTGGGATAATACAAAATATAGAACCAAAATAGAAAACACCATGAAACCTTCTGAGGTAAAAGCCGAAGAATATGCAGCAATTCTTTATGCAGGCGGACATGGCACCATGTGGGATTTTGCAGATAATGTAGCACTTGCAACTATTGCCCAAAAAATTTATGAGAACAATGGAGTAGTAAGTGCTGTTTGCCACGGACCTGCCGGATTGGTAAATATAAAACTGAATAATGGTAAATATTTGGTAGATGGCAAAAAAATAAACGCTTTTACTAACGAGGAAGAAATAGCAGTTGGACTTGAAAAAGTAGTGCCATTTATGCTAGAAACTACGTTAATCGAGCGTGGCGCAAAATTTGAGAAATCAGGACTTTGGCAAAAACACGTAACTATTGACCAAAGGATTGTAACGGGTCAAAATCCGCAATCGGCTCAAGGCGTTGGCGAAGCAACTTTGGCTGAATTGAAAAAGTTAAAATAAATTTCTAATCTTAAAAGCAAAAACAGAAGTTTGAAATTCTTACAACTGTTTTTGCTTTTTTTTAAAACTCCCAAACCATATTATTATGAAATACTTGATAATGTTGATTGCTTCAGTCTTGATTACAAATTTTGCTTTTGCACAAAAAATAATTTTAGCTCAAGTTGAAATCAACGAACAAACGGATAATGCTTTTTTTTCTCAAACTAAAAGTTTAATTAAACTTACAAGAGAAGAAAAAGGGTGTGTGAGTTTCAATATAAATTCTGTTTCACAAAAGCCAAATGCAATGGTAATTTTTGAAATTTTTATAGATGAAACTGCCTTTAAAAATCATTTAAAACAATATTATGTTGTTGAGTGGTTCAAAATGTTGAACAAAATAAAAAAAACCGAATTAGTTATAACTGAATTAAAAACTCTTAATTTAAAAAAATGAAAAATATAATATCCTTAATTTTAGTAACACTAATTGTTGTTACAACAAATGTTTTTGCTCAGTCCAATGTAGAACTCATTAAACGAATTGAGAAACTTTACCAAGGTCCAGAGGCTATTAATGTAAATACCAGTCTTTTAATAACAGACCCAGCTAATATTAAATTGAAAAATAAATTAGTAGAAACTGCCGACCCTAATTTACTAAAGGGTAAGAAGATTGCCATTTTAGCCACCGATGGTGTAGAAGAAGTTGAGCTGACTTATCTATACTTACTACTAAAAGAGCGTGGTGCCGAAACCCATTTAGTTTCACCAAAAGCACCTGATTATCCATCACAATTTGCAGTTCAAGTTCCTGCCATTCGCAATACACATATCCTCACATCTCATTATATGGATAATGCGGGTTGGATGAAAATTGACAAATTTATTGAGAATGTTAAAGCCGATGATTATGATGTGGTGCTTTTGCCAGGCGGTGCTTGGAACCCAGATGCCTTAAGAGCTAATAAACAAGCCTTAGATTTCTTAAATACAATGAATAAACAAAATAAACTGATTGGTGCAATTTGTCATGGTTCGCAAACTTTGATTAGTGCAAATTTAGTTAAAGGCAAAAAAATTACCTCTTGGTGGTCTATGCAAATTGATTTGACCAATGCAGGTGGAACAGTTTTAGATTTGCCAGTAGTAATTGACGGAAATTTAATTACAAGCAGGGCACCCATAGATTTGGCTGATTTTGTTGATGCCATAATTTTAAGATTAACTAAATAATATTTTTGACTAAAACATAAATATTATTTAGTTATTATTTAGGGTAAGTTTGCAATTTTCGACCTTACTTTTTGTATTTTTGACGAGTGAAAATAAAGAACAAAGAAAAAGGCCAGCAGGTAACATTTAAACATTTAGCCAAGTAGCGAAAAAGCCCTCGCAAAAAAGCCCATTCGAGATTTGAGTCAGGAGGGGCTTTTTTGTTACTTGGAGTTGGCTGACCACCCAGCAATCTGCTAATTTTATTTTTAATTTATGCAAAAATAAATAGCTTTGTTGAAATTAATACCCTTCACCTAGGGTGTTAGTTAAACAGGAGTTTGGCAAAAGTGGGGCTGACGGAATTGTCATCAACATTTGTTCCATTATTTAATTTATTTTTAGACATTAGTAAGTAATTTAAAATCAATAATTTACATCGATGGGCGTTTGGGCAGATGAGTTTCAAATGCCCCACCTGACCACAAGCCCTATTCGTTAGCAGAAATGCTTGCAGACCGAAGTTCATTGACATTGCATTCCGATAAAAAATAGGAATAAAAAGCTTGGATTTACAATTTAGTTTTTCACTTGACATTGTAGTGACCGTAGTTGGAGTGTTGACATTCACTTCAATAAATTTATTTACTGAACAATTAAATATCACAACTATGTAAAAAGTAAAAACAACAATAATTCAATTTATAATGAGTTTATTTTTAAGTTTAAGTTGTGGAGTAACCTTCGTAGAGTGAATGGTTCCATACTCCCAACTACGAAGTCATTGAATTAAATAAATGAGAAATTTTATTGCCAAGACAGAAGGTTAAGGGGCAGGTTCGTTTCCTGCCCACTCCACCATTTTATTTCAAATAATAAATGATTAACTTTGCAGTATGAAGGTTTACGCAGACACATCAACAATTGGTGGTTGCTTTGACATTGAATTTAAGGAATGGTCATTAGCACTTTTTAGTGAATACCAGCAAGGTGTTAAAAGAATTATGCTTTCCGATTTGACAATTCAAGAATTAGAATTTGCAAGAGATGAAATTCGCAATAAACTTACCGAAATCCCAAAAGAACAAGTTATTTCATTAGGAGTGAATGACGAAGCAATTAAACTTGCTGAATCATATATTAACGAAGGAGCATTGACAAATAAAAGTTATAACGATGCACTACACATTGCATTGGCGACAATAAACAATGCTGATGTTTTAGCCAGTTGGAACTTCAAACACATTGTAAACATCAATAGAATAAGAATTTACAACTCTATCAATTTAAAACTTGGATATAAAATGATTGAAATTAGAACTCCAAGAGAAATTTTAAATACAACAAACGATGGAACAGAATAAAACATTTGACGCAGTAAAAATGATGAGGGAAATTCGTGAAAAATTAAGCGAAAAGTATTGGAAACATCCTGAATTATTAAAACAAGAAATGCAAAAAATAAGAGAAAAATATCACCTTAATATTGCAGAATTGACAACCGTGAAATAGCACTTCTGCTAAAACATTTAGCCAATAGCGAAATAGCCCTCGCAACGAAAAGCCCATTCGAGATTTGAGTCAGGAGGGGCTTTTTTGTTAATGGAGTTGGCTGACCACCCGGCAATCTGCTAGGTGGTTTTGTATCCCTTTAAATCTCTTTTTAGCGTTATAAAATGGGAGAAAGATTTGTACAAGTATGCAGCCGTGAGATGGCTGAAAACCAAGTATAAAGAACACCCCCAATTATTTGCCCATTGGCAATGGGTATATCCGTAAGAAGATTTATCTTTGAGTGATTTACAAACATGAAGAGCCGTGTGAGGTGAGAGTCTCACGCGCGGTTCTGTGGGAACCCAAGGGTGAAATTCCTTTGGGTGACCCGATTATGGGCAAGTTTAACGCCCAGCAGAAACTGTAGTGCTAAACAAAAAAACATTTGAGCCCTTTATTAACCAACGGACAATGACAAATTTACTAACGACAAATTAGTTTGCAATATGAGAAATCCACTAAGAATTGGTGAAAGAACCTTCAAATATAAAAAGGACGCTTTGTCGTTTTATAAGTCAATTTTAAACTCCTATAATTTTGGCAAATCCTTGAGCGATGAGGATTTTGACTCTGTACTTGATTTGCTTTTCTATGAAATTGACACAAATGAAGACGAGGAGGAACAAAACTTAAGTGAGGGACAGAAGTTTGATTTATATGTTGAAACTTACGGAAAATCTCCTAAACAAATTGAAAAAATTGAGGACACGTCTGACGATATTGATATTGTTGATATTAAGGTTAGTAAGGTTCAATTTAACACCAAATGCTTTGAAGTTTTTTACAGCGACTTAACCAGTCAATACATCTCTTATATATTACTTGTCAACCAACCAAAGTATAACCCTCACGGGACATTTAGTATTGCTTGTAGGAGTATAATTCAAAGTGACCTAATACAAGTAAAACAGTCCTATTTCAAGACCAACGCTGTAAACGGATTTGTAAAATGCCAAGAGACTGGTCAATTGTCCAAATGGGACGATTTAGCGGTTGACCATAGGCAACCAAACACATTTTCAGTAATAGTTGATAGATTTAAAGAGGTTTTCAAGATAGACGTAGCATCAATTGACTACCAAGTAAACGAATTGAATGTTATGCTTTTTAAGGATGAAACCCTAATTAACAATTTCAAAAACTACCATAAAGAAAAAGCCAACTTACGAATTGTTAAAAAAGAAAATAATCTGAGCAGGACAGGAATGGCAAGAATAAAGCGGACAAGTAAAGATTTGCAAATAAAGTAACTAAACACTTGTGATAGACAGAAAACCAGCCCATAACATCATATTTATGATAAAAGGGGTCGGTTGGTAGGTCGGAGTTTTTCTCTCCTGCGTAGTTGGTCTCGGGGGATAGTTTCGTTGCCATAAATCCCCTTTCATCATAAATATATAACGTTGGCTGCAATGGCAGAAAAACCTCTAACAGACAAAATAAATTGAAATATGACGATAAAAGAAGCTATTTTAAAAAGTTTAGATGACATTGGTGGACTAACAAATAATAATGAAATAACAAATCATATTACTGCAAAAAAATATTACGACTTTAAAGAAGCCAAAACGCCAAATTTAACTGTTTCGGCTCAACTTGGTGATTTTATAAGACTTGGCGACACGAGAGTAAAAAGGGTAAAAGAATCAGGTTCTTACTTTTATTATTTAACAAAAAATGAGCAAGAAATTAATATTGACGAGCTAATACTTGAAACCGAAACACAAAAAGAACCTTCAAAAAAGTTTGACAAAGCAAAATCGTATGACGAAAGAGATTTGCATAAACTTTTGAGTAGCTACTTAAAAAATACAGGCATTTACTCAAAAACGATTTTTCATGAACAATCAAAATATGGAACTGACAGCAATCAAATTTGGACACATCCAGATATGGTTGGTATTCGATTTTTGAACTTACAAACAAAAGCCAGCCAGAACTTTTTGAAAGCAATTAATCGATTAGACACTTTTATATTAAACCGATTTTTTTATATTACATATTTTAGTATTTTTGCGAATGAGAAAACTGGAAATTCAATCGATGACGACCTCTCAGATAGAGGAGATATTAAAATCAAAAGAAGATTATAAAATTGCCGCAAGGCTCGTTTGTATTTTACCACTCACAAAAGGGCAAAGTAGTAGACAAGCGCAGGAATTACTTCTATTAAGTCATAATCAAATATGTATTTG